>JACPOH010000058.1 GCA_016185075.1 Aquabacterium sp.
CCGGGTTGCCGGCTTTGCCGATGCGGGTGATTCGCCCGGCTATGATGCCGATGTCGGCCTTGACGATGCCCCAGTCGTCGATGATGAGCGCGTTGGTCAGCACGCAGTCAAAGGCCTGCTTGTCGCCTGGGCCGTTGGCCACCTGGCTCTGGCCCATGCCGTCGCGGATCGTCTTGCCGCCTCCGAACTTGACCTCCTCGCCGTAGGCGCCGGCGCGCAGGGTCAGATCCTGCTCAACCTCGATCACCAGATTGGTGTCGGCCAGGCGCAGCCTGTCGCCCACCGTGGGGCCGAACATCTCGGCATAAGCGCGTCGCTGGATGCTTGCCATCTTGCAGGTCCTTCTTGTTTTTGTCGTTGGGCGTTCAGAGCTTGCCTTGCGTCAGCCCGCGGAATCCGTAGACCACCCGGTCGCCGGCGTAATCCACCAGTTCCACCGTGCGCTGCTGGCCAGGCTCGAAACGCACGGCGGTACCGGAGGCAATGTTCAGACGCATGCCTCTGGCAGCTTCTCGGTCGAACTGCAAGGCGGCGTTGGTCTCGGCGAAGTGGTAGTGCGACCCCACCTGGATAGGGCGATCACCCGTGTTCTCGACCACCAGCGTGATGGCGCGTCGGCCAGGATTGAGCGGCAGGTCGGGGCCGTCGATGATGAGTTCACCCGGGATCATTTGCGCCCCTGCGTCCACATCACCACGGCGACCAGGGCGACCACTGCCACGAAGCCGAGCACATCCGTGCTGTGCCAATGGCTGAAGCCTGGCAGGCCATGCCCCTCGTGCGCCTGCGCAGGCGCGTGCATGAAGGCGGCGCCCAACAACAGTGCCGAGCTTTGAAAGAGTTTGGTGCGTGTCATGGTGGTGATGGGGCTTGGGTTGAGTGTGGAGAGACTGGTCAGGCCAATGGGCGCGTTCGGATGGGCTAATTTGGGGCGCGCCATCTTGCTTATGCAATAGGTTGGTGCACTGTCACCAACTTGGTGCCATCCGGGAAGGTGGCTTCGACCTGGATATCAGGGATCATGTCGGCCACCCCCTCCA
This sequence comes from Aquabacterium sp., assembly GCA_016185075.1. Lineage (GTDB taxonomy): Bacteria > Pseudomonadota > Gammaproteobacteria > Burkholderiales > Burkholderiaceae_C > Aquabacterium. The sequence goes on from JACPOH010000058.1 coordinate 1,041, forward strand.
TGACCTGCTCGCGCGTGAGCACGGTTTTGCCCTCGCTCATCAGGGTGGCGACGCTCTTGCCATCGCGCGCGCCTTCCATGATGAACGCGGTGATCAAGGCCACGGCCTCCGGGTAATTGAGCTTGAGACCACGCGCCATGCGGCGTTCAGCCAGCAGGGCCGCAGTGAAGATCAGCAACTTGTCTTTTTCGCGTGGGGTGAGTTCCATCGGGTGTCTCGGTGTGGGGACTTCGGCATCGAAATTGCGATGTCAGGCACAGCCAAGTCCACACTATGCAAGACCCAGACCAAAACAGTCCAGCCCAAACCGCGAGCGAAGCCTTGCAGCGCGTGGTCAAAGTGCGTCGCGACTACAACACCTGGGTGGCCTCCGAAACGATGGAGGACTACGCGCTGCGTTTCACGCCGCGTTCGGCCCGTCGCTGGACGGACTGGCGGGTGGCCAACACCGCGTTTGGCGCGGCGGCGTTTCTGGTGCTGGAGGCGGTAGGGGCCACGCTGCTGGTGGACCACGGCTTCATCAACGCCTTCTGGGCCATCATGGCCACGGGCCTGATCATCCTGCTGGCGGGCTGGCCCATCAGTGTGTATGCCGCTCGGCATGGCCTGGACATGGACTTGCTGACCCGTGGGGCAGGATTTGGCTACATCGGCTCTGCCTGGGGCTACCTGATCTGCGCCCTGGTGGTGGTGCCGCTGGTGACCCATGGCGTCACCATCATCAGCCGCCTCCAGCTCATCACCCAGCCCCTGTGGTTGCTGATGCTGGTCCTGCCCTTTGTCTATGTGTTCAAGGAGCACCCCGGTATCCTGCATGAGTTGGCGGGCTATGCCGGGCAGGATGGCGCCCACCAGGGCTTTGATCTCTTGTCCTTCGGCTCGGCCATGACCGTGGGCATCGCACTGATCACCCAGATGGGCGAGCAGGCAGACTACCTGCGGTTCATGCCGGAGGCCAGGCCGGGCCATCGGGCACGCTGGCTGGCGGCGGTGTTCGTGGGCGGTCCTGGCTGGGTGATTCCGGGCGTCCTCAAAATGCTGGGCGGTGCGCTGCTGGCCTACCTGGCCATCAGTTTTTCCGTACCGGTCGAGCGGGCCCTGGACCCCAACCAGATGTACCTGGTGGCCTGGGAGAAGATTTTTCCTCGACAGTCATGGGCGATTGCCGCGGTGGCCTTGTTCGTGGTGGTGTCCCAGCTCAAGATCAATGTGACCAACGCGTACGCAGGTTCGCTGGCCTGGTCCAACTTCTTTGCCCGGGTCACGCACAGCCACCCGGGGCGGGTGGTCTGGGTGGTGTTCAATGCCGTGATCGCCTTGTTGCTGATGGAGCTCAGCCTGTTCCAGGCGCTGGGGAAGGTGCTGGGGCTGTACTCCAACATCGCGATCGCCTGGATCATGGCCGTGGTGGCGGATCTGGTCATCAACAAGCCGATGGGCTGGTCGCCAAAGGGCATCGAGTTCAAGCGCGCGTACCTGTATGACATCAACCCGGTTGGTGTGGGTGCCATGGGCCTGGCCTCGATCGTGTCCGTGATGGCTTATGTGGGCTGGCTGGGCGAGCTGGCGCAGGCGTTTTCGGCGGTGATTGCGATGGTGGTGGCCTTTGTGACCTCACCGCTGATTGCCTGGGGCACGGGTGGCCGCTACTACCTGGCCAGGCCACCGTTGGCGCAAACCCATGTGGGCAGGCCGCCATTCGTGCGTGAGCCGGACATGGAGGTGGCGGGCCTGCCGCTGAGCAAGGTCATCCGCCTGCGTGCGCTGCACAAGTGCACGGTGTGTGAGCGCGAATACGAGGCCGATGACGTGGCCCATTGCCCTGCTTACCAGGGCTTCATCTGCTCCCTGTGTTGTTCGCTGGACGCGCGCTGTCAGGATCTGTGCAAGCCTGAGGCGCGCTGGGCCGAGCAATGGCGTGGCCTGGGGCGGCGCGTGATGCCGGCTTTTGTCTGGCGCCGCATGGATACCGAGCTGGGGCAGTTCATGCTGATCATGCTGGTGCTGGGGCCTTTGCTGGCGGGCGTGTTCGGCCTGGTCTATCAGCAGCAGTTGCGTGACATGGATGTGCTGGACCTCACGTCGACGGGGGCGGCCGCCGACATGTTGCGGGCGGCCTTCACCAAGGTGTTTGCAGCGCTTTTGCTGGTGGTGGGGGTGGTGGCCTGGTGGGTGGTGCTCACCCACAAGAGCCGTCAGGTGGCGCAGGAGGAGTCCAACCGGCAGACGCATCTGCTGGTGCGCGAAATCGAGTCGCACCGCGTGACCGACGAAAAACTGCAGCAGGCCAAGCAGACCGCCGAGCTGGCCAATCAGGCCAAGAGCCGTTACATCACCACCATCAGCCACGAGTTGCGCACGCCGCTCAATGGCATCCTGGGTTACGCGCAGCTGCTGGACGAAGACCAGGCCTTGCCCGAGCACGTCAAACATGGGGTGGGCGTGATCAAGCGGGGTGGGGACCACCTGCTGTCGCTCATCGAAGGGACGCTGGACATCGCCCGCATCGAAAGCGGCAAGCTCACGCTGGATGTCAAGCCGGTGCGGCTGGACGAGCTTTTGCAGCAGATCACCGGCCTGATCGAGCACGAGGCCAGAGCCAAGCACCTGCGGTTCGTGGCCGATATCGACCCGGCCTTGCCCGAGGCCGTCCGTGCGGATGAGCGCCGGGTGCGCCAGATTCTGATCAATGTGCTGGGCAACGCGGTGAAGTTCACCGCCACAGGGCAGGTGACTTTCAAGGTGCGGTACGCCCGAGAGATCGCGCAGATCGACATCAGCGACACAGGGCCTGGCATTGCGCAAGACGAACTGGACAAGATTTTCGAGCCGTTTGCACGGGGCTCGTCCGCGGCGGGTAACGCTGTCAGTGGGACAGGCTTGGGCTTGACCATCAGCAAGATGCTCACCGACCTGATGGGCGGCGAGATGCAGGTGCAAAGCACGCTGGGGTCGGGCACCACCTTCCGTATTCGATTGTTCCTGCCTCAGGTGCGGGTGGCCGAGGCCATGCGCCACGTGCCGCGCGGTCAGCGCACGGGCTATGTGGGTGAACGCCGCCGCATCTGGGTGGTTGACAACGAGGAGGCGGACCGTGGGCTGCTGGTGCGCATCCTGGAGCCGCTGGGCTTCGAGGTGACGCCGCTGGCCTCGGGCCTTGAATGCCTGGCGCATTTGCGCGCCTGCCCACCGCAGTTGATGCCGCATGCCTTGTTCATGGATTTGGCCATGCCGGGGCTGGACGGCTGGGCGACGCTGCGCGCCATCCGCGCTGCGAGTCTCTGCGATGCTCCAGCGGCCATCGTGTCAGCCAATGCATTTGACAAGGCCCTGGACAACGATGTGGGCATCACCTCGGACGACTTCATTGTCAAGCCTGTGCGCGTGGCTGATTTGCTGGATTGGCTGGGGCGCAAGCTGGCACTGCAATGGATCGAGGTGGAGCGGGCGGCGCCCCTGGTGCTTGCGAAGGAGGCGGCTGCCAACGACGAGGCTGCGTCCAGCGTGTTGCCCTCGTTGAATGCCTTGCGCAGCCTGGAAGACCAGGTACACGCGGGTTATATCCGGGGCGTGCACAAGGCGCTTGATCAGATCGCAGCCGCCGAACCGCAGTGCGAGGCCTTTGTGCTTCGCCTGCGCACCATGGCAAAGCAGTTTCAGCTCGATGCCATGGCGGCCTTGCTGAAGGAGTCCGTGCTGCAGGCACAATCACGTGCATGAAGCGAGCCCCAAGCCTCTGATGGATTGTTGTTGTGACCATGTTCGAGAGACTTGATCGCAGCCGGACTGATGTCGTGCTCATCGTCGATGATGTGCCGGACAACCTGTCTCTGCTGCACGATGCATTGGACGAAGCCGGCTACACGGTACTCGTGGCCACCCATGGGGAGGCCGCCTTGCAGCGCGCCAGTCAGGCGGTGCCCGACATCATCCTGCTCGATGCGATCATGCCTGGCATGGATGGCTTCGAGGTCGCTCGCCGCTTGAAGGCGCAGCCCGATACCAGCCACATCCCCATCATCTTCATGACCGGCTTGAGCGAGACCGAGCATGTGGTTGCGGCCTTTGCGGCTGGCAGCGTGGACTATGTCGTCAAGCCCATCCGGCCACGGGAGGTGATGGCGCGTATCGAGGCGCACATGCAAAGTGCCCGCCAGGCCAGGCAGGCGCGCAATGCGCTGGACGCGTTCGGCCATGCCTCGTTGACCGTGCGCATCAGCGATGGCCGTGTGCTGTGGCAGACGCCCCTGGCGCGCAAGCTGTTGCAGGATTACTTCGATACGCCCGAGGCTGTGGCACCGTTAGAGCTGGCCGCCTGGCTGACGCAGGTCGTGCCTCGCGTGGCAGACGAGGTGGCCCAGGGCCGGCTGCCTGTTGCGCCGCCCGTCTGGTATGTCAATCAGGCCGGGCGCCGTCTGAGCTTCACCTTGCACCAGCAGACCGGCGACGACGAGTGGCTGCTGGTCATGCAGGAGAGTTCCGACCAGGCCGCCATGGACGCCCTCAGCCAGGAGTTCAAGCTCACCGCTCGGGAGGGCGAGGTGCTGTACTGGGTCGTCAAGGGCAAGACCAACCGTGACATCGGGGACATTCTGGGCAGCAGCCCGGCCACGGTCAAAAAGCAGCTCGAGCACATTTTTGCCAAGCTGGGGGTCGAGACTCGCACGGCCGCGGCGGGCCTGGCCATGAGCCGCGTGGCGCAGCTCAAGCTGCGCTGATCACAGCTTGGGCAGGTCCATCGCCACAGGCGTGTGGCCCTGGCTGATCAGCCAGTCGCGCAAGGCCAGGCCGGTGGCGGCGGGCCAATAGCGTGCCTTCGCTGGCTCGATGCGCTTGTAGTCCACCAGCTCCTCGTTGAGGACGATCTCGCCCTCTGCCGGCACGTGGTAGGCGATGATGAGCTGGTTGTGTTTGGGGAAGGCGTAATGGCCAATGAAGCGCGCCTCGCGGGCGCGCAAGCCCAGCTCCTCCTGGACTTCGCGCACCACGGCTTCTTCCGGGCTGGGGTCGGTCTTTTCCAGAAAGCCCGTGATCAGCGCATAGAAGGGGATGGGCCACGCACGGTTGCGCGCCAGGATGATGTGGCCTTCGTGCTCCACCACGGCCGCGACGACAGGCGTGGGATTGTCCCAATGCACATAGCCGCAGGCTTCATCCGGGCAGGCCTGACGGTGCACGCCATCGTTTACCTTGGCTTGCAAGGGTTTGGCGCATTGCGGGCAATAGTTGAAGGCCATTCACGCTCTCCTTGAATTCATGGGTCGTCGGCACCCTGGGCCCTGGCGCCGTGTCCCTTTTCGCCCCCTGAGCGTCAGGCGGCAGCGGGTGGCATGAGCCTAACCGACTTGAGCAGAGCCCGCTGGAATCGGCTCGAGCTGGCAGCCAGGATTTCCTTGTGAACGGGCGCCAGCGCCGCCCATCTTTCTTCGAAATGTGCCAGGCCGTTCGCCAGCTCCTTGGCCTCACCGGCGAGCGCGATGTCATTGCCGCCTTCGTCGGATTCGGCAGAGATCACCGCCCCGGAAAACGCCTTGCCCAAGCGGCGCATGACCTCGCGCGTTTCATCGGTGTCGGCCTGGACATTGGCCACCAACCAGCCCTTGGGGGCCAGGGCGGCTCTGCAGTGCTGGTAGAAGCTGCGCGAGCAGAGGGCTTCGGGCAGGCCTTCGCCGGTGAAGCCGTCGACCAGGATCACGTCGTAACGACGCGGCGGCCGGCGAACGAAGACGGCGCCGTCTGCGCACACGATGCGCAGCCGCGCGCTGTCGGGCGGGATCATGAACTCGTCACGCATGTCGATGACACCCTGGTTGATCTCCACGGCGGTGAAATCGGTGGTGGGCAGGTGCCTGTGCAGGTACTTCAGCATCGAGCCGCCGCCCAGGCCGATCATCAGCACTGACTCGGGGGCGGGGTTGAACAGAAGGAAGGCCATCATCGCCCGGGTGTAGTCCAGCACGAGTTCCTCGGGCGCCTCCAGGCGCATGCAACTCTGGATCAGCGTGGTTTCGAAGCTCAGAGACACCGTCTGGCTGTTGGTGTGAAGGCGTGGGGTTTCGGGCATGGCAAGGACGACAAGGCTCGCCGAGTGTAGGGCATCCCGGGTTTGTCCTTGCTTAACTTGTCAGCTGGTATGATAAGTTTCGGGCATGGACAAATTGCTTGACCCCATCCTGCGCCAGCCGCTGTCTGACGCCCTGTACGTTCAACTGCGAGCCAAGATCATCAGTGGTGAGCTGAAGCCTGGCGAGCGACTGCCTTCCGAGCGCGTGCTCAGCGAAGAGTCGGGCGTGAACCGTGGCGCGGTGCGCGAGGCGATCAAGCGCCTGCAGCAGGCTGGCCTGGTCGCGGTCAAGCA
>JACPOH010000059.1 GCA_016185075.1 Aquabacterium sp.
GTGCGCGATGGTGTCGTGCTGTTTCGCAACTATGGCGGCGAGCCGCAGATCAAGCAGACGGAGCGGCAGTCCAACCCGCTGGGCCCGCTTCAGTCTGCTGGCGAGGCGGCCGGGGCCCTCATGGGGCGTTGACCCTTCATCTGCGTCGGCACCCGCCTTGCGCTACCCTGGCTGACTGTCCAACCGACCACTTCTCTGACATGACCACCGTTTACGACTTTGAAGCGCAGACCATCACCGGTGAATCCGTGAAGCTGGATCAATACCGGGGCAAGGTGCTGTTGATCGTCAACACGGCCAGCAAGTGCGGCTTCACGCCGCAGTTTGAAGGGCTGGAAAAGCTCTGGAAGGAGCTGGGCCCCAAGGGCCTGGCCGTCGTGGGTTTCCCGTGCAACCAGTTTGGTGGCCAGGACCCGGGTGACAACAGCGAGATCGCGTCCTTCTGTCAGCTCAACTACGGGGTGAGCTTTCCGATGATGGCCAAGATCGATGTCAACGGGCCGAACGCGCACCCGCTCTACCAGTACCTGGTCAAAGAGGCGCCGGGCATCCTGGGCACCAAGGCCATCAAGTGGAACTTCACCAAGTTCCTCATTGGCCGTGACGGCCGCGTGCTGGGCCGCTACGCCCCTACCGACACGCCCAAGGCCCTGATCGCCGACATCGAAAAGGCCTTGGCCGCGAGCTGAGCGCGGCATGTGGGCCGACCTGATCAAGCTGCCGCGTACGGTCTGGTTGATCGGGCTGATTTCGCTGGTCAACGACAGCGCCAGCGACATGGTCTACCCGCTGGTGCCGCTGTATCTGGCGTCCGTGCTGATGGCCGGGCCGCGTGCCCTGGGCTTGATCGAAGGTCTGGCCGAGGCCACGGCCGCCTTGCTCAAGCTGTTTTCGGGGGTGCTGGTGGACCGCACACGGCGTGCCAAACCCTGGGTGATCGTCGGTTACGGCCTGGCCGGTTTCGGTCGGCCCTTGCTGGCCCTGGCCAGCAGCTGGCTCTGGGTGCTGCTCATTCGCTTGAGCGATCGCATCGGCAAAGGCTTGCGCACCTCCCCGCGCGATGCCTTGCTGGCCGGCAGCGTGGCGCCGGCACACCGTGGGTTGGCCTTTGGCGTGCAGCGGGCACTGGACAACGCGGGCGCCGTGATCGGCCCGCTCGTGGCGGCCGCCATGCTGAGTGCCGGCATGCCGCTGCAAAGGGTGTTCTTCTGGGCCTTGTTGCCAGCGCTGATCTGCCTGGGGATGACCTTTGCCTTGAAAGAGGCGCCTGAGGGCCAGCCTGCACCCATCGAGCGCAGCTGGCACTGGCAGGGCCTGCCGGCTGGGTTCAAGCGCTACCTGCTGGTCGTGGCCCTGTTCACGCTGGGCAACTCGTCCAACATGTTCCTGCTGTTGCGCGCCCGGGAGCTGGGTGTGGCGCAGGCGCATGTGCCGCTGCTGTGGGGCCTGGTGTCCGTGGTGGCCATGCTGGGAGCGGCGCCGCTGTCGGCCTGGTCCGACAAGTTGGGGCGGCATCGCCTGTTGGTGGCCGGCTACACCGCCTATGGCCTCGTCTACCTGGCCCTGGCCCGGCAAGCGGAAGCGGGCTGGCCCCTGTGGCTGCTGTTTGCCTTGTATGGCCTTTTTCTGGCCACCACCGAAGGGGTGGAAAAAGCGCTGGTGGCCGACATGGCCGAGCCGGGGCAGCAGGGAACCGCGTACGGCTGGTTCAACCTGGCCGCTGGCATCATGCTGCTGCCCGCATCCTGGTGTTTTGGTTGGCTCTACCAGGCTGTCTCGGGCACCGCCGCGTTCGAATTCGGGGCGGGGTGTGCCGCCTTGTCAGCCTTGCTGATGGCGTGGTGGGTGCCCCGGCCCATGGCGCCATCTCGTTGACACGATCTTCTCTGACATGACCAAACTTGCCATTCCCTTCGCCATGCTGGGCGGCTTGATTGCCGCTCAGCCCGTCTGCGCACAGACGGAGGTCTTGCCGATGTCCGTGCAGGCGCGCTTCGACCCGGCGCACCTCGAAGGCGGCGAGCCGCTGGGCCTGGTGACGACCAGTCTGCTGTTCGAGTCGGAGCCTGGCCTGTGGCTGGGGGGCGGTGGCGGCGGCGGGGCGCCCGTAGGGGGCGGCCTGATGCTGGTGCCGTCGGCCAGCCTGCTGTACGACTGGGGCTCGGTTCAGACGGGGCTGAGCGTGTCTCGCGTGAACATGCCCAGCGGCCGCATAGGCACTCAACTGGGACGGGCGCTTTCGCTACTTTGATGCCGGCGAGGTGGGCTACCGCCTCTCTACCGCCGCGCACACCGGCCTGGGCTTTGACCGCCTGATGCTCAGCGGGGCGCAATTGCACGTGAAGGCCCGCAACGATGTGCCGGCCAGCACGGTCCGCCTGGTGGGCACGCGGGCCGAATGGCGGGCGAGCGAGCACGCCTACTGGGGCGTCGAGGCCGCAGCGGCCACGCATGGGGGCGCAGACGGCTACATGGAATTGTTGGGCACCGGGGGCTGGGAAACCTCGGCCTCGGCCATCGGTTTGAGCGACCTGTACCTGGGCGCACGCGTGGCCCTGGGGCTCGGTGGTGGCGGCGCGGTGGAGACCGGTGGCGGCTCCTTGGGCAAGGCCGCCGGGGTGCTGCGCTGGGAGCTGGGGCGTGACGCCTTTGTGGGGGTGGAAGCCGGGGCCGTGCGCTCGGGCAGCGGCGCCTACAACGCGCGTTATGCCCAGTGGCAAGTGGGGCTGCAGCTGGACCACCCGGGCCCGCCCCAGGATGCCCCGGTCGTGGGCGTGGCCTGGTCAGGCAGCGTGCAGCATGTCATGAAGGCAGCACGCAAGGATGGGCGGCAACTGGATCTGGACACCGTGGGCATCAAGCTCAAACGCCTGGTCGGCCCTCATTTCTACCTGACCGGGCAGGCGCACAGCGCCGTGGCCGGCGAAGCGGGTGCGTACTCCGTGGGGCTGGCGGGGGCCGGGGCGCAGACGGGGCTGAGTGACAACGGCTGGCGCCTGTCGGCCGAGTTGCTGGCCGGGGCGGCCGGCGGCGGTGGCGTGGCCAACCAGGGCGGCGCCGTGGCGCAGGGCATGGCATACCTGGGCCTGTCGCTCAACCCGGGCAGCGAGTGGCAGTTGGGCGTAGGCCGAATCCGCGGGCAGCATGCGGGGCTCAACAGCCGGGTGATCGACATCAGCTGGACGCGCAGCTTCGGGGTGGGGCAGCGCTGAGCTGTCCGGAAAGGGGCAGCAAGCCCTGATCGCGCCCCTAAATCACGAACGACCGTTCCATTTCCAGCGAACTCACTAAAGCGGACAAACCCTCAGGCCGAAAGTGGTCATGTTGTCGACCCGGCACGTCTGCCGTCTGGAGGGTTTATGCGTCGTTTTTCATTTCTGGTGCTTTTTGCACTCTCGGTACTGGGGCTGACTGCCTGTGGCGGTGGCGGATCATCTTCGACCTCCGGCTCATCGGGCGGTGGTGGCGGTGCCGTGACCTCATCCAATATCACCCTGCCTTCGTCGGTGCAGGTGGTGTCAGCGAACTGAGCGGGGAGGCGATCATGAAGCTATGGCGCAAGGGGATCCCGTTCGCAATGAGCGTGCTGGCGGCCAGTGCCGCGCAAACGGCGTGGGCCACGCCGCCCAGCAGCGGCGCTTACACCACGGACAAGCAGAACACCTGGGTGCAGGATCGGGTGGGGGACCGTATCAGCACGGTCAACATGATCATGTGCATCATTGGCAGCATGCGCGGTGATGCGATGGTCAACCAGGGGCCCTATGTGGCCTTGATCGATCAAGGCAAGTGCGAGGGCCGCGGCGACAGCAGCAAATCGACCAGCACCAGCGCGGGTGCGTCGAATGCCACGAACTACATGTCCAGCGTGGTGGAGTCTACCCAGGCCTCCGTGAATGATCCTCTGATCATCAAGGCCTGGCTGCATGACGAGCAGGAAAACGGTGGGTCTCCGCAAAAGATGACCATCTATGCCTACGTCGTGGCCACAGCAGGCAAGTCCGACCAGAACCCCAATGGCCTGTTCTCGATGTATTTCTGTGGTGAGCCCGACGGCAGTCCGGGTACCTGCGTCTTCCGTGGCTCACTGAAGTCCGACGCATCCGGCCTGAGTTTCTATCAGGAAGAGAACGGTGGCGGTGGCCCTTCCACCACGCGTCTGAAGCTGCACACAGACCCGGCCAACGATGCCGGTGAAGGCACCATCAGCGGCACGGAAAACAGCACGCCATACAGCTACCTCTTCGCGTTCGACGCGGCCAACTTCCGGCGCAAGGAGGGCAGCAACGCGGACGTCTGCTTCGACCGTGACAAAAACAACGGGGACTCGTCCACGTGGCGCTACGGCACCTACAACAGCGATGGCAGCCGCCTGGATGTGGCCAACCCGGGCTTCCCGGTGAAGTACGTCAACGGCGCTGACACGTACTACGGATTCTGGAGCTTCTGGGGTTTGTGGTTGCCTGACTCTGCGATGTCGGAGATCGCCCTGGGCAATGGCACCTTGACGCGGCGTGTCGGCAGTGCAGACGTGGCCATCACCCCCATCCAGAAGGGCGGCAAGTTGTGGAAACTCACGCGTCACACCGGCACACTGGACGATTTCAAGAACGTGTCGATGATGTACTGGTCGCCAACATCCATCGGGACCACCGATGGCAGCACGCCCGCACCGTCCGCCGTTTCGTACGAGCTGCAATGGGATGGCAGCAACCTCAATGCCATTGGCTATCAGCAATGCGACCAGAACGGCTGTTCCCCACATGCTCTGCACACCCCTGTGGCGCTTGACGCCACCGTGCTGTCGGGGACCGATCACGTGCGCTCCCTGCCTGTGTTCTTCCCATCAGGTGGCGGCGCCGGTGGCATTGACGTGCCGACCGGGCATGGCTTCCTGGGCACTGACACGGTGTCTTACCGTACACGCGAGGTGGTGTCACCTTCTTCGTCAGACATCGGGCTCAACTGCGTGAGCCGGTGCCCCAAGACAGGTACCAACCTGGTGAGTGACGTGGGCAGCCCTCCTGTGGCCACGCTGGCGACATCACCGTTCAAGGACAGTGGTGTATGGGGCCCGAGCTCGACCAATTACACGTATACCTTCCACGCAGGCATGCTCAATGACGGCTCGGCCGATGCGGATGCATCAGGCGCCAGCAAGGCCGGTATGGGTTCACAGCAATGGGGCCTCAACAGTGGCACGATGGTCGCTGATGCCGATCTGAACAGCATCAAGTGTGATGCGAACGGTGCGCCGAATTCGGGCGGTGCGTTCTACTGCTCGGCTCTGATCGACCAGGCTTCGACGATCTACCAGTGGGAAACCGGCCCGAACCAGTGGAACAAGTTCTTCGGCGCCAATGGCGTGACGATTGATCCACCCAAGGTGCTGACGCTCAATGCGGTTCACACGCCGGGCAACAGCGGTGGGCTGAACAACATCCACGGCGCCCAGGCCAGCAACTACAACGGCAACAAGGTGCAGTTGCAGTTCAGTGGCTTCGGTGAGCTGCAAGGCATCCCGGGCAGCTGCGTCGACCCGGACACCAACTTGCCGACGCAATGCGGCCAGTCCGCACGCTGGGTGCCGGCATTCGACATGCTGGACGGCACTGCCATCGCGGACAGCACGCCCACCACCTACTATGTGAAGTACCTGGAGCGCGAACTGCGCCTGGGCAAGGTGGCGTGCAACTCGGTGTCTCCCAGCCTGACCTTGACAGGGGCCAGCGGCCTGACCCTGCCGACCGCGGCGTTGGTGGACGTCAACGCCCGCACGGCCCTGGGGACGGAGGCCACACCGGCCAGCACGAAACCTGCGGTGATCGACGGCATCGTGCAATGATCTCGCCTGTCATCCGGTGAGTGCGAGGCGGCCCTGCGGGGCCGCTTTGTCGTTCAGGGGCTGGCGAGCGGTTTGTTGTCGACTTCGACCAGACCGGCTGGTGCGGGGCAGTCTTGCCATCCCATTTCTGACGCCTGGATCAGCAGACAAGCATCGGCTGCCAGCGATGCAGCAGCAGGCTGCAGCGACAGCAGTGAGGCGAACTGGGGCGACAGGCGTTGCAGGTCGGCTGCTTCGGTGCAATTCAGCTGGGCGGCGTGTTGTGCCAGTGCAATGCGGACCTCGCAGCGCCCTTGCAGCGGCGCCTCACGCAGCCAGGGCCTCATGGCCTCCATGCGTTGGGCCAGCGCCTGTCGGGTGCCTTGTATGGCCTGTTCCCGTTGCATTGCGGCAGTGGCTGGATTGGCTTCGATGGCAGTTGGGCGCGCCTGCCAGCCGCCGCGCCCCAGCGGTCGGCTGACGATAGGGGCAAACAGATTGGCAAACCGGGCGCCTGGTGCTTCGGCTTGCGTCGTGGTCGCCGGCCTGGATGACATCAAGGGTTGGGGATCGGCAGGTGCGGGCGTATCGGTGGCCGGCAGTTGCGTGGGTGCTGGTGAGGGTGCCTCCGGTGGCGGCAGGCTTGGTGCGGCGGCCTGGGTTGGCGCGGGGGGCAGGCTGTGCCTGGCCGGAACCCGTGGCTTGGTGGGCTTTTGCGTGGCTGCCTTGGGCTCAACGTGAGGCGATTTGGTGCGGGCTGGCTCAGTGGCTGGCGCGATGGTCACGGTCAGGCCGCCTCGCTTCTGGCTCACGCTGAACGTGCCAGCCTCGTTGTGGCGGGCGTGCAGCCACCAGGCCAGGGCCAAGGCATGCGCCAGCGTGGACAGCGCCACGGCGCTACCCATACCGGATAGGGGCAGGCCTGCGGTCCACTTTGGCATGTGCATGCCGGCAACGATAGCGCCCGCAGCCGCGTGCAAACCGTCAAAAAGACGCTTGCCAGGTGGCCTTTCGGTCGGGCCAGCCGGTGCCGCCTTGTGGCCCGCCAAGTTTGACGAACGTCAAGACCTGGAAGGTGGCGCGCTTGAAAAAATACGGCTGCCACCCATGTGGTGCACATCGGCACGTCAGTGCTTTGATGCCAACCCAATTTGAAGGAGATGATCATGAGCCAAATCAGCCGTTACAACCCGATGGATGAACTGTTTCGCGGCTTCTTCGTCAAGCCGATGGACCTGCCTTCCAACGTGCCGCCGCAGCAGATCAAGATGGATGTGAAGGAGCAGGAAGGTGCCTACCTCGTGCATGCCGAGATCCCTGGCGCCAAGAAGGAAGACATCCACGTCGAGATCGAGGGCAACCAGGTGTCGATCAGCAGCGAAGTGAAGCAGGAGAAAGAGGTCAAGGAAGGTGAACGGGTGCTGCGCTCCGAGCGCTACTACGGCCAGGTGTCGCGCTCCTTCCAGCTGGCCCATGACATTGATGAGAGCAAGGCCACGGCCTCGTTCAACAACGGTGTGCTCGAACTGACCCTGCCCAAGAAGGCGGCTTCCAACGGCAAGAAGCTGACCATCAACTGAGTGCCGCATTGCGGGGTGTCACATTGATGGCATGAGAATCGGGCGATGATGCCCGTCATGAACCACGCCACCGCGACACCCGATGCAACAGGGGAATCTGGCTCTGGTCTGAGCGGGCTGGCAGCGCTGCCCGTCGATCAGATGCTGTTGGCCCTGGATGCCAGCGCCGAAGGCCTGAGCGCGACGCAGGCCAGGCCGGCACGCGCAGCTTGCTGGTGCAACTGTTGCACCGGGCGGCCAACCCGCTGAACTTCCTGCTGTTTGGCCTGTCGCTGGTGTCGCTGCTGACGGGCAACAGCGAATCGGCCGTCATCATCTTCCTGATGGTGGTGCTCAGCATCACCTTGGGCTTCGTGCAGGAGCGCCGTTCTGACCGGGCGGCCGCGGCCTTGCGCGCCATGGTGCACACCACGGCCACCGTGTTGCGGCATCAGGAGGCCGGCACCAAAGCCGATGCTGCACAGCCTGCTCTGCAGGAGTTGCCCATCGCGCAGTTGGTCCCAGGTGATGTGGTGCACCTGTCGGCGGGTGACCTGATCCCGGCTGACGTGCTGCTGCTGAGTGCCCGCGACTTCTTCGTCAACGAGGCGGCCTTGACGGGCGAGTCCCTGCCGGTGGAGAAGTACGCCCTGGTCGAGCCCCCCGGTGTGGACACCATGGCCTTGCGCAATGCCTGCTTCATGGGCACGCATGTGGCCAGCGGCTCGGCCACGGCCGTGGTGGTGCACACGGGCGCGCGCGCCGTGTTTGGCGGCATTGCCCAGGCCATGACCGGCGAGCGCGGGCCCAGCAGCTTCGACACGGGCCTCAACCGCTTCACCTGGCTGATGCTGCGCTTCATGCTGGTCATGGTGCCGCTGGTGTTTCTGATCAATGGCCTGACCAAGGGCGACTGGCTGGAGGCCTTGCTGTTTGCCACCGCCGTGGCCGTGGGCCTCACCCCCGAGATGCTGCCCATGCTGGTCACGGTGAACCTGGCCAAGGGCGCGCTGACCATGTCGCGCAAGAAGGTGATCGTCAAGCGCTTGCAGGCCATCCAGAACTTCGGCGCGATGGACGTGCTGTGCACCGACAAGACCGGCACGCTCACGCAAGACCACATCATCCTGGAAAAGTACGTGGACCTGGATGGCCAGCCCAGCGACTGGGTGCTGGACTTCGCCTACCTCAACAGCTACTACCAGTCCGGCTTGCGCAGCCAGCTCGATCAGGCGGTGCTCAAGTACACCGAGGTGCACGAGAAACTGCATGAAAAAGGGCAGTATCAGAAGGTTGACGAGATCCCGTTCGATTTCCAGCGCCGGCGCATGTCCGTGGTGGTGGAAGGCCAGGGCAAGCGCCTGCTGATCTGCAAGGGCGCGGTGGAAGAGGTGTTCGCGGCGTGCACGCTGGCGGAGTCAGGCGGGCTGCACTTCGCGCTGGATGACAGCCACCTGGCGCGCGTGCAGGCCACCAGCCGTGCGCTCAACGAAGACGGCTTCCGCGTGATCGCCATCGCTTACAAGCCGCTGGCCGATGGCCACCCGCCCGTGACGGTCGCCGACGAGTGCGACCTGGTGCTGCTGGGTTTCATCGCCTTTCTCGATCCGCCCAAGGAGGGCGTGCGCGAGGCCTTGTCGGCCCTGTACCGCCATGGCGTGACGGTCAAGATCCTCACCGGCGACAACGACATCGTCACGCGCAAGATCTGCCGCGAGGTGGCCCTGCCGGTCGAACAGTCCTTGCTCGGTGCCGACATCGAGGCCATGAGCGACCAGCAGCTGCAGCAGGCCGTCAACCAGACGCAGGTGTTTGCCAAGTTGTCGCCCGCGCAGAAGGCCCGTGTGATCGGGGCGCTGCGGTCGCGCGGCCATGTGGTGGGCTACCTGGGGGACGGCATCAACGACGGGCCGGCGCTGAAGGCGGCCGATGTGGGCGTGTCGGTGGACACCGCGGTGGACATCGCCAAGGAGTCGGCCGACATCATCCTGCTGCAGAAGAGCCTGATGGTGCTCAACGACGGCGTGATCGAGGGCCGCACGGTGTTCGGCAACCTGCTCAAGTACATCCGTATGGGCGCCAGCTCCAACTTCGGCAACATGTTCAGCGTGCTGGGTGCCAGTGCCTGGCTGCCTTTTTTGCCGATGGCACCGATCCAGGTGCTGACCAACAACCTGCTGTATGACATCTCGCAATCGGCCATCCCCAGTGACGAGGTGGACCGCGAAGAGCTGATGCAACCGCGCCGCTGGGAGATCCGCAACATCGCCCGCTTCATGGTGCTGGTGGGGCCCATCAGCTCGGTGTTCGACTACGCCACGTTTGCCCTGATGTTCTACGTGTTCAAGGCGCAGACGCCGGAGCAGGCGGCGCTGTTCCACACCGGCTGGTTTGTGGAGTCGCTGCTGTCGCAGACCTTGATCATCCACATCATCCGCACGGGGCGTCTGCCCTTCGTGCAAAGCCGCGCCAGCAAACCCTTGTTGGGCATGACGCTGGCCGTGTGCCTGGTGGGGGTGGTCCTGCCGTACTCGCCGCTGGCGTCTTCGCTCGGCCTTGTGGCTTTGCCCTGGCACTACTGGCCGGCACTGGCCGCCATCCTGGCGAGCTACCTGCTCCTGACCACCGTGCTCACGCGCTGGCTGCGTCGCCGCTTTGCCTTGATGTGAGGTCGCGGGAGTGAAAAGCTCGTTTCCGAATAACTAAACCGGAACATCAAGTTTGCTGACGAGTGGCCGAAATGCCAGGGGAGACGCGGTGTTGGGCCATGGCTGCTGTGGTGCACCGCACATTTGCAAACCAGCCGAGCAGCATCGATGAACAGGTAGACACCATGAACCTTTCCGACATCAAACTGGGCAAGAAGCTGGGGGCGGCGTTTGGCTTTGTCCTGCTGTTGAACGTGCTCGTGGGCAGTTTTGCGGTGATGCAGATGTCGCGCATCAACGGCAACACGCAAGAGATTGCGACCAACTGGCTGGTGGGCGTGCGCACATTGGGCGATATCCGCGATGCCTTGGCCGAATTTCGTCGCGCCGAGGCCTTGGTTCTGCTGCTTGACGATGAGCAGGAACGCGCAGGCGAAGAGTCGCGCATGAGTGAGTCCAAGAAGAAGGTGGTCGAGCTGATGGCGATCTATGAACCCACGGTCACCACCCCCAGTGAGCGGGCTATCGTGGACAAATTCAAGCAGGAGTTGAGCGCCTATTACGACGTCAATGCCAAATTGATTGCCATGGCACGCCAAGGCGCGAACGGCGTGGCAGAGGCCCGTCACCTTTACAAGGGCGACTCCCGGGTGACCTTCAGAGCCCTGCGCGCTACCCTGAACGAGGACATCGCTTTTAACAAAAATGGGGCGGACGCCGCTTATGCGGAGTCACAGGCAACCTTCTCGCAATCGCGCGGCTGGGTGATCGCCTTGCTGGTGGGCGCGGTGGCGCTGGCCTCAGGCCTGGCGCTGTGGATCACGCGCATGGTCACCGGGCCGGTGAACGAAGCCGCTGAGGTGGCGCGCCGCATCGCCGATGGCGACCTCACGGCCCGCTTGCAAGCCAGAGGCAGCGACGAAATCGGCGACCTGCTGCGCGCCCTGGCCGACATGAAGGACAACCTGGTGCAGATGGTCAGCGGCGTGCGCATGGGCGCTGAAAGCGTGGCCACGGCCAGCTCTCAGATTGCCCAGGGCAACCAGGACCTGAGCCAGCGCACGGAAGAGCAGGCCTCGGCGCTGGAGCAGACCGCGGCCTCCATGGAGCAGCTGGGCTCGACCGTCAGCCAGAACGCCGACAGCGCGCGTCAGGCCGACCAACTGGCCAACGGCGCCTCGACCGTGGCCATCCAGGGCGGCGAGGTGGTGAGCCAGGTCGTCGAGACCATGAAGGACATCAACGAGAGCTCGCGCAAGATCTCCGACATCATCTCGGTGATCGACGGCATCGCCTTCCAGACCAACATCCTGGCCTTGAACGCGGCGGTGGAGGCCGCCCGTGCGGGCGAGCAGGGCCGTGGCTTTGCCGTGGTGGCCGGCGAGGTGCGCAACCTGGCGCAACGCTCTGCCGAGGCCGCCAAGGAGATCAAATCCCTGATCAATGCCAGCGTCGAGCGCGTCGAGCGTGGTTCGACCCTGGTGGACCAGGCCGGGGCCACCATGCAGGAAGTGGTGACCGCCATCCGCCGTGTCAACGACATCGTGGGCGAGATCAGCAGCGCCAGCACCGAGCAAAGCTCGGGCGTGTCGCAGGTCAGCGAGGCCGTGAGCCAGATGGACCAGGCCACACAGCAGAACGCCGCCTTGGTGGAAGAAAGCGCCGCCGCCGCCGAGAGCCTGAAGATGTAGGCTCAGCAGCTGGTGCAGGCGGTGTCGGTGTTCAAGCTGCGCTGATCACCCGGCAGACAGGGCTTGCGCGTGGTGGGCCAGGTGGTCCGCCACGAAGCTCTGGATGAAGTAGTAGCCGTGGTCGTACCCCTCATGGCGACGCAGGGTGAGCGGCTGGCCAATGCGGGAGCAGGCGGCCTCGAACTGATCGGGGTGCAACTGCGTGGGCAGGAACTTGTCAGCCAGGCCCTGGTCGATGAGGATGCCATCCGGGTAAGGCGGCATGGGGTACTCGCTCATGAGCGCGCTGGCGTCGTGCGCCATCCACGGGCCACGGTCGGGCCCCAGGTAGCCGGTGAAGGCTTTTTGCCCCCATGGGCACTGTGAGGGCGCGGCAATCGGGGCAAAGGCCGATACCGAGCGGTACAGGCCGGGGTTGCGCAGTGCCAGGGTCAAGGCGCCATGGCCACCCATCGAGTGGCCGAAGATGCCCAGGCGGTCCATGTCCACCGGCAGGTGGTGCTCAACCAGGGCGTGCAGCTCCTGGGTGATGTAGGTCTCCATCTGCCAGTTGGCGTCCCAGGGGGCTTGCGTGGCGTTGAGGTAGAAACCGGCGCCCACACCGAAATCCCAGTCATCGGCCTCGCCCTCGATCTCCGCACCGCGCGGGCTGGTGTCGGGTGTCACGATGGCCAGGCCCAGCCGGGCCGCATGTGCCTGCGCACCGGCCTTGATGGCAAAGGTCTCTTCCGTGCAGGTCAGGCCCGCGAGGTAGAACAGCACGGGCACCTTGGCGCCAGGCGTCAGTGCCTGCGGCGGCAGGTAGACACCGAACTGCATGGGCAGGCCGATGGCCGCCGAAGCGTGGCGGTAAAAGCGCTGTACGCCGCCAAAGCAGCCGTGCGCGCTGAGCAACTCAAGTGTGCTCATGGTCAATAAACCACCACAGAGCGGATGGACTCGCCGCGCTTCATCAGGTCAAAGCCCTCGTTGATCTGGTCCAGGCGCAGCTTGTGCGTGATCAGGCTGTCGATGTTGAGCTTGCCGTCCATGTACCAGTCCACGATCTTGGGCACGTCGGTGCGGCCGCGCGCGCCACCGAAGGCCGAGCCCTCCCACTTGCGGCCCGTCACCAACTGGAAGGGGCGTGTGGCGATCTCGGCGCCGGCTTCGGCCACGCCGATGATGATGGAGCGGCCCCAGCCCTTGTGCGTGCACTCCAGGGCCTGGCGCATGACCTTGGTGTTGCCGATGCCCTCGAAGCTGTAGTCGGCGCCGCCATCGGTCAGCTGCACGATGGCGTCCCCGATGTTGCCGCCGGCGGCGTCGATGTCCGTGGGACCATCTTGGCGCCCTGGATCACGTTCAGGCCGATGCCGCCCAGGCCGAACACGTCCACATTGGCGCCCGCTTCCACCGTGGCCGTGACCAGCACGGCGCCCACGCCGGTGGTCACGCCGCAGCCGATGTAGCAGATGGTCTCGAAGGGCGCGTCTTCACGCACCTTGGCCAGGGCGATTTCGGGCACCACGATGTAGTTGCTGAAGGTGGAGGTGCCCATGTAGTGCAGGATGGGCTGGCCCTTGAGCGAGAAGCGCGAGCTGCCATCGGGCATCAGGCCCTTGCCCTGCGTGGCGCGGATCTTCTGGCACAGATTGGTCTTGCGGCTCAGGCAGAACTTGCACTCGCGGCATTCGGGTGTGTACAGCGGGATGACGTGGTCGTTCTTGCGCAGGGACTTGACGCCCGGGCCGACGTCCACCACCACGCCCGCACCTTCGTGGCCGAGCACGGCGGGGAAGAGGCCTTCGGGGTCCGCGCCGGAGAGGGTGTAGTAATCGGTGTGGCAGATGCCGGTGGCCTTGATCTCGACGAGCACCTCGCCTTCGCGCGGGCCTTGCAGGTCGAGTTCTTCAATCGTCAAAGGGGCGCCGGCTTTCCAGGCGACTGCGGCTTTGGTTTTCATCTTGGGGCTCCAGGGCGGGATTGGAAATTCACCCCGCACTATTCCACAGCTTGAAAGCGCCAACGATCGGGCCAAGAAAAAGGCCACCCGAAGGCGGCCTGTGTATCGCACTTGACGTGCTTCAGCACAGCGACACGCTGGCGGCGCGCTTGAGCACCTCGATCACCGAGGCCTTGAGCGTCTTGACGTTGTTGACCGTGGTCATCGAGCCCTTGACTTCCAGCACGCACATCTCGGTGGTGTTGGAGGCCGTCATGTCGACCTGGGTGCCCACATCGAAGGTGGCCGCGCTGCCGTCCACCCGCAGGCTGCCATCGCGCAGGGCGAGTGTGAACGTGCCGCTCAGGTCGGATTGACCGGCTGTACACGGTGCCGTACCGAACAGCTCGAAGCTGCGTGGGGCCTCGCCGCCGGTCTGGGTACCGATCCGCACGGCGGTCAGCACGCCATTGCCATCGGGCCGGGCAAGCACTTCCACATAGGTGCCCTGTGCAGGCAGGCTGCCCACGGTGCTGCCGCCCATGGCCACGGTCACGCCTTGCACCGTGAAGGTGTTGGGGGTGCTGGTGCTGTCCACGGCGCTCACGGCACCGAACAGCTTGACGCCGCCATCAGGCTGGCCGCGCTCGAAGCCATCCGACTCGATGGACTTGGCGACCAGCACACCATTGACAAAGCTGCCCTTGACCTTGACCACGGTGCCTGCGGTGATGGTGGCGAGGTTCACGCCCTCCAGCTCGGGGCTTTGCGACACATCGATGGTCGCGTCGCCGATGGTCCAGGTGTTGCGGTCACTGCTGATGGTGAGGATGGCGCCTTGCAGCTTGGCCACCGAGCCATCCGCCTGCTTGTTGCGCTTGACCAGCACCTTGGTGGCGGTCACGTTGACCGTGCCGCTGCTGGCCGCAGCCAGTGCATTGGCATTGGTCTGGTCCATCAGGATGCGCACGTCGGTGCCATTGGCCAGTGTGGCCCCAGTGGGCTTGACGTTCGAGTCGGACGTGTAGGCCACATGGGCGATGACCCCGGAGCGCAGCGTCAGATCAAAGGTATGCCCCGTGGTGTCGAGGTTGCTCACAAGCCCCTTGACGGCAAAGCCCAGTGCGGCCACGCCAGCATTGGTTTCCTCTTCCACGCGGGAGGCCTTCACGGTGCCGGTGGCGCTGTCGTACACGCCATAGACCTCGACGAAGGTCGTGTTGGCCACCAGGGTGCTCAGGCCGAAGCCCGCCGTGGTGCCGTCATACACGGTGTTGGTGTCGACCGTGATGGTTTGGCCCGATACGGTGAAGGTGTTGTGGGCAACATCGACTGCGGTGACCTGGCCACGCACGCCGCCATGCACCACCACCGAGGTGGCCGTGCCGGTGACGCCATCGCTGTTGACCGTGCCGGTGACGGTCACGGTGGTGCCCAGGCCAAAGGCCTTGGTAAAGGGCTGGTCGGGGCTGTCTTCATCGGCCGTCGTGGCGCCCGTTGTGCTGAAGCGCACGCCGTTGACCACGATGGACCCCAGGCCGGAGATCGTGCCGCTGTAGCTGCTGGTGCCCGCCGTGCCACCGGAACTGGCGCTGCTGCTGGAGCCACCGCCGCCACAGGCGACGAGTGTGAGCGTGGTGACCACGGCAACGGCCAGGGCCGAGAGCTTGAAGAGGGGGGGACTGCTTTTCATGTTGGTCCTCATGCGGTGGTGGGCTCATGGCCCGGTTCGATCGGGTACGAGCGAACTATCGTGAGGGCGCGTCTTTATGGTAGTATCGGATTGAAACGGCCCGCCGTTCGAGCGTGGTGGGTACGCCCAAGGGTATGTCCAGAGGCAAAAGATCCGGCGGGCGGCCGGGCCGTGATGAATGCCCGGCGCACGATCGTTACGTTTTGATGCATCGGTGCGTAAAGATACTTTGCGCAGCCGACCGGCGCGAGGTCACATCAACAGCACGGGCGACAGGTAGCCTTGCTGGATCAGCTCATCATGCACATCGTTGCTGCCAGATGGCACGGCCAGGTCCGAGCCAAAGCTCTGGCCTTCGGTGCTGCCCAGGCTGCCATCGCCATTGGCATCAAAGCGCATCGTGCTGCTGGCGCTGCAGCTGTTGGTGGGCGCGTAGTGCACGCGCGAGGTACCCAAGGCCCAGCCCGTCGCGCTGCTGCCCAGGCTCAGCTGCTGGTACTGGTAGGCGTTCTGCACGGTCTTGGTGGCACCCGGGCCGCTCCAGTTGCAGACCATGCCGCGCAGGGTGCCGTCCGTGTTGCTGATGTCGTCGGTGTAGCCGTGGAACAGGGCCAGCGTGCGCGCTTGTGTGCTGGTGTCCAGCGTGCTGTGGCCGGCAAACAGGCGGGCGCGGCTCAGGCCATTCAAGGGCAGGTCCTGCCAGGCATAGGCGAAGTCACTGGTCTGGGCAGACACCACGGTATCGCTGGCCATGCGCATGAAGCCCTGGCGCCAGCCCTGCGTGCTGCCACGCAGGTTGCTGGCCAGGTACACGGCCGGGTCCAGCTCACCTGACATGGCCGTGGCGGCCAGCTCCTCGAACTGATCGGTGCCGCTGCTGCCATTGCCGCAGTACTGGCCCGAGCGCAGGCGCAGGCTCAGCCATTGGTCCTGGCGGTTGTAGCCCAGCGAGGTCAGGCGGGCCACCTTGTAGCGTGCGCTGCTGTCCATCTGGTCCACGCAGCCGATGCTGGCGTCCGTGCTCAGGTAAGACAGGGCCAGGCGCAGCACGCCCGCGTAATGGGCGTCGGTGTCGGCCGGCGTGTGCAGCACGGTGATCTCCAGCGTCTGGGCGCTGGCACCGTGGCGCCAGCCAGCAAGGGCGTCAACAAGGCGCTGGCCTGGCTGCTCAGGTCGACCGAACCGCCAGCCGTGGGCAGCAGCACACTGGTGTTGGCCGCCACGGCCTGGCGCAGCGCGGCCATGAGCAGCGTGGCCTGGTGGGCCTGGGCGGTCACGCCCTGGGTCTGTGCGGCCAGTTCGGCGGCGGCGCAGGCCTGGCCGGTGCCGGGGTCCGTGTCGCGCCAGATGGCCACCTCACCCAGTGGCAGCGTGCCATTGGCCCCGCTGGCGTTGTCATGGTTGTGCCCGTAGCAGGCCGCGTGGCTGCGTGCCGATGTGTCGAACAGGGCGGCCACGTTGACCAGGCCCGAGCCCGCCAGGCTCAGACGGCCCGTGGCCACGGCGTCTGCCTGGCTCGATACCACGGCTTGCTGGGGCGTCATGGTGGTGCGCAAGCCCAGGTTGTCCACGCCCATGGCGCCGCTGACCACGGCGGTGCTGTTGGCCAGTGCGGCAGGCGAACCCACCGACATGCCGAAGGGGAAGGGCCAGGGCGAGGTCGCGGCCGAGCCAGCGTTCACGCTGCCCGCCGCTTCGCTGCCGCCACCGCCGCCACCGCCGCCACCACAGGCGCTCAGCAGTGAAACGGCCACCAGGGAGGCGCTTGCCAGACCACGCCAGACTGCACGTTGGGCCAGATGGAAGGTGGGGTGGGCAGGGCAGAACGGACGGAAGGGTGTGTGCATGAGAAGGCTCCAGGCGCAGGCCAGTGGCAGCACACACGATGCCGCGAAGCGCCCGTTTGCGATCTGGTGTGAACAAGGGCGTTTGGGCGCTTTTTCGTGATTCAGGATTCCGGACGAGGTCGGGCCGTGGCGATAATGCGGTCCGTCCATCTGCATTTGTCTGCATTCACCTGCACACCCCACAAGGCGACCCATGTTCCAGCACGTTGATGCCTACCCAGGCGACCCCATCCTCACGCTCAATGAGGACTTCCAGAAAGACCCGCGTCAGGGCAAGATCAACCTGAGCATCGGCATCTATTTCGATGAAGAAGGCCGCCTGCCCGTGATGGCCGCCG
>JACPOH010000060.1 GCA_016185075.1 Aquabacterium sp.
AACGGCCAGATCGTGATTCGCCCGATCAACTACCTGGCCATGTCGTACGACCACCGCCTCATTGACGGCCGCGAAGCCGTGCTGGGCCTGGTGGCCATGAAGGAAGCGCTGGAAGAACCCGCGCGCCTGCTGTTCGACATCTGAAACGACCTTTGATTTTGCGGCCGGGCGGGCCTCAAAAGGGCCCGCTCCGGACTTGCAAGCCCCCTGACAGGATCCACGCACATGTCTCTGGCTGATGAACTCGAACGCATCGCGGCGCTGCACGAACGTGGCGTACTCAGCGATGAAGAGTTCCAGCAGATCAAGAGCCGGCTTATCCAAGAATTGCCCCAGTCGGGCGTTGGCTTACCGGCCGACGTTCCCGGCAGCCTGGAGGTCAGCCAACTGCGTCGTTCACGAGGCGACCGTTGGCTGGGTGGCGTTTGCGGTGGCATCGCGCGCTTGACGAACATGGAGTCGTGGATCTGGCGGTTGATATTCGCTGCCATGTTCCTGCTCTGGGGTTCAGGTCTCTTGCTTTACATCCTGCTGTGGATCTTCGTTCCTGACGACTGACACCACGACTGATCACACGGCGCAACAAGCGGATCACATCATGTCCAATCAATTCGACGTCATCGTCATCGGCGGGGGCCCCGGCGGCTACATCGCGGCCATCCGTGCTGCACAACTGGGCTTCAAGGTCGCGTGCATCGACGAATGGAAGAACAGCAAGGGCGGCCCCGCACCCGGTGGCACCTGTACCAACGTGGGATGCATTCCGTCGAAGGCCTTGCTGCAATCGTCGGAGCACTACGAGCAGGCTGCCCACCACTTTGTCGACCATGGCATCACCGTGGAAGGCCTGAAGATGGATGTGGCCAAGATGATTGGCCGCAAGGACACGGTCGTCAAACAGAACAACGACGGCATCCTCTACCTGTTCAAGAAGAACAAGGTGTCGTTCTTCCATGGCCGTGGCTCGTTCGTGAAGGCGGCCGATGGCGGCTACGAGATCGCGGTCGCCGGTGACAAGCCCGATACGCTGACAGGCAAGCACATCATCGTGGCCACCGGCTCGAACGCTCGCCAACTCCCCGGTGCCGAGTTCGATGAAAAGCTGATTTTGTCCAACGACGGTGCGCTGGCCATTGGCGAAGTGCCCAAGAAGCTGGGTGTGATCGGCTCGGGCGTGATCGGCCTGGAGATGGGCTCGGTGTGGCGCCGTCTGGGTGCCGAAGTGACCGTGCTCGAAGCCCTGCCGACCTTCCTGGCTGCGGTGGACGAGCAGGTCGCCAAGGAAGCCCAGAAGATCTTCGTCAAGCAAGGCATCAAGCTGGAGCTCGGCGTGAAGATCAGCGAAGTGAAGGCCGCCAAGAAGGGTGTGAGCGTGAGCTACGCCAATGCCAAGGGCGAAGAACAGAAGCTGGATGTCGACAAGCTCATCGTGTCCATCGGCCGCGTGCCCAATACCAATGGCCTCAACACCGAAGCCGTGGGCCTCAAGCTCGATGAGCGTGGTGCCATCGTGGTGGATGACGACTGCAAGACCAACCTGCCCAATGTGTGGGCGGTGGGCGACGTGGTGCGCGGCCCCATGCTGGCGCACAAAGCCGAAGAAGAGGGTGTGGCCGTGGCCGAGCGCATTGCCGGCCAGCACGGGCACGTCGATTTCAACCTCATTCCCTGGGTGATCTACACCAGCCCGGAGATCGCCTGGGTCGGCAAAACCGAACAGGCGCTGAAAGCGGAGGGCCGGCCCTACAAGGCCGGTTCCTTCCCCTTCATTGCCAATGGTCGCGCCCGTGCCTTGGGTGACACGACCGGCTTCGTCAAGTTCCTGGCCGATGCCGCGACCGACGAAATCCTGGGTGTGCACATCATCGGGCCGTTTGCCAGCGAGCTGATCTCGGAGGCCGTGGTGGCCATGGCCTTCAAGGCCAGTGCCGAAGACATCGCGCGCATTTGCCACGCTCACCCCAGTTTGAGTGAGGCCACCAAGGAAGCCGCCCTCGCGGTCGACAAGCGCACCTTAAACTTCTGAGTTCAGCGCACGCTACTCACATCAGGGGCGGCTGGGCTGCCCCTTTTTCTTGGTCTTTTCACATCGTCAAATGCCAGCGTCCGCGATTTCCGTCACCAAGCTGTACGAGCAGAGCCTGGCCGAGCGAGGCTACAAAGCCGACCCGGCACAGCTCAAGGGCATCGCGGCACTGCAACGCTGCCAGGATGAGTGGGCGAGCTACAAGCGCCAGCGCTCCAATGCCTTGACCAAGATGCTGCGCTACCCGGATCTGCCCAAAGGCGTCTACATGTACGGTGGGGTGGGGCGGGGCAAGAGCTTCATCATGGACTGCTTCTACAACGCCGTCCCGCTGCAACGCAAGACGCGCCTGCACTTTCATGAGTTCATGCGCGAGGTGCACCGCCAGTTGCACGAGCTCAAAGGCGTGGCCGACCCCCTGGAGGTGCTGGCCAAGCGCATGTCGCGCAAGCACCGCCTGATCTGCTTCGACGAGTTCCACGTGGCCGACGTGACCGACGCCATGATCCTCTACCGTTTGCTGGATGCCATGTTCCGCAACCGCATGAGCATCATCACCACGTCCAACTTCCACCCCGATGGCCTGTACCCCAACGGCCTGCACCGCGACCGCATCCTGCCGGCCATCGAGCTGCTCAAGAGCCAGCTGGAGGTGATCAACGTAGACAGCGGCAATGACTACCGTCGCCGCACGCTGGAGCTGGCCAATCTCTATCTGACGCCGCTGAACGATGAGACGGCCAAGGAGATGAACGAGATCTTCGGCAAGCTGGCGGAAACGGCTGACGAAGACCCGGAGCTGAACATCGAGCACCGTGTGCTCAAGGCCAAACGCCGTGCCGGTGGCGTCGTGTGGTTCGACTTCCAGACCTTGTGTGGCGGCCCACGCTCGCAGAACGATTACCTGGAGCTGGCTTCACGCTTCCACACGGTGATGCTGTCTGACGTGCCGCACATGCCGGTGCGCATGGCCTCGGAGGCTCGGCGTTTCACCTGGCTGATCGACGTGCTGTATGACCGCAAGTGCAAGCTCGTGGTGTCTGCCGAGGTGCCGCCTGACCAGCTCTACACCGAAGGGCCGATGTCGCACGAGTTCCCGCGCACGGTGTCTCGGCTCACCGAGATGCAATCCAAGGAGTACCTCAGCGAAGAGCGCCGGGTGGTGGACACGTCGCTGACCTGAGCGTTCGACCACGCAGAGGCTGGCTCAGGCAAAGTAGCGCTTCAGACGCAGGAAGTGCACTTCGTACAGGTGATAGGACAACCAGGCCGTGGCGTAGCTGACCAGCATGACAACCAGGACATGCAGGCAGGCATTGCCGATGTGGCCAGCGGTCTGCACGCCGAACTTGCTCAGCAACTTGACGCTGAACAGGTCATGCAGGGGCTTGTGCACCACGTACATCCCATAGCTGTACTTGCCCACGCTCTGCAGGCCAGACAGTCGCATGGCGCGGTGCCAGATTGGGGCCGAAACGGGGCCGCTCCCACCAGCGCTCGCCATCGAGGCATCCCGGTTGGCCGAGGCGTAGAGCCATGCGGCAAAGCCGATGGCCAGCGCGGTGTAGCCCTCGGTCGCGCCACGAAACGAGGTACGAGGGAAGGCATGGGTCCACAAGAATGAGGCGCCAAGAAACACCAGCAAGGCCCAGCTCAGCTGCGTGCGGTGAGCCGCCAGCCAGTTCCGCCACGCCTCCACGCGCCAACAGGCCGCTGCCAGCCCGCCCAATGCCAAGGCATCCATGCGGCAGATCGTCCACTGGTAGACCACGTAGTGGTTGGCATCCGCATTGAACAAGGCCATGCGGCACAGCAGGGAAATGATGGCCACCACCACACAAGCCACGGCAACCCGGGGTGCCGTCCGCAAGGAAAACACCAACAAAGGCCATACCAGGTAGAACTGCTCCTCAACGGCCAGCGACCAGAAATGAGGCAGGCTCTCGGGGCCGATGCCCATGGCGTCTGTCCAGTTGGAGAGATAGACCCAGAGCCAGATCTGATAGGGCGCCTGGGCCTTGTACATCTCCGGCTGCGCGTCCAGCATGGGCAATATCA
>JACPOH010000061.1 GCA_016185075.1 Aquabacterium sp.
CTCGCCCCACCTGCAGGTGCAGATGGACCTCTACCATTGCCAGATCGTGGAAGGGGATGTCAGCATGAAGCTGCGCCAGTACCTGCCCAGCGGGCGTGTCGGCCACCTGCAGATCGCCGCCGTGCCCGATCGGGGCGAACCCGATCAGGGCGAGCTGCACTACCCATGGGTGTTTGACGAGCTGCGCCGCCTGAACTGGTCAGGCTGGATAGGCTGCGAATACCGCCCGCGCGCCGGCACCTCGGCGGGCCTGGGGTGGTTGCGCGCACAATGCCGCTGACCCGCCCGCCATCAACACCTCAACCCTGACCTCTTCCTGCACGGACACCCAAGCCATGAGCGTTTCCACCGCCTTCCCCGCCAGCGTTCGAACCCGTGACGGGCTGGACCTGGTCACCCAGCACTGGCCATTGGACGCCGGCCAACTCAGCCATGGCGTGGCCATCATCGTGCATGGCCTCGGCGAGCACTGCCTGCGTTATGCACACGTGGCGGCCTACCTCAACGAACACGGCTGGGCGGCCGTTGGCTATGACCACCGAGGCCACGGGCGCTCACCCGGCAAGCGTGGCGGCCTGGCCCAGGACGACGACTTCCTGCACGACCTGGCCAAGGTGGTGGACGCCACGCGCGCCGCCTACCCCGGCCAGCGCCTGGTCATCATCGGACACAGCCTGGGCGGCGCCATCGCCGGGCGCTTCGTGTCCGCATTGGCCCAGCCCAAGGAGGCCGCGCCATGGTCGCGCCCGGTGGACGGCCTGGTGCTGTCTTCACCCGCGCTGGAGGTGCCCATCAGCCCCATCCAGAAAGGCTTGCTGGCCACCATCGGCAAGCTCACCCCTGACGTGCCCGTGGGCAACGGCCTCAAGCCCGAGTGGGTGTGCAACAACCCGGCCACCGTCAAGGCCTACATCGCCGACCCGCTGGTGCATGACCGCATCACCGGCCGCCTCACCATGTTCATCCTGGCCGCTGGCGAGAACGTGCGTGCCCGCGCGCCCCAATGGGCCGTGCCCACCCTGATCATGTGGGGCGGGCAAGACCGCTGCGTCAAGCCGGAGGGCTCGGTGGCCTTTGCCACCTCGGCACCGAGCGCCCTGGTCACGAGCCAGCCCTTCCCCAAGCTCTCGCACGAAATCTTCAACGAGGTCGAGCAGGCCGAGGTGCTCCAGCTCATGGGCGATTGGCTGGGCCGTGTTTTTGGGGGATGATCGCGGTCTTTGCTGTTTTCCGTCAGACCACCATCATGGCGCTCAAAGCCACCATCTACAAAGCCCAGCTTCAGCTGGCCGACATGGACCGCCATGTCTATGGCGACGTCGCCGTGACCATCGCTCGGCACCCCTCCGAGGCCGACGAGCGCATGATGATCCGCGTGCTGGCCCTGGCCCTGAACTGGCCGGCCGACACCTCGGAAGGCACGCTGGAGCTCGCCAAGGACATGTGGGAGCCCGATGAGCCCGCGCTGTGGCACAAGAACTTCTCTGACGAGATCCTGCACTGGGTGGAAGTGGGCCAGCCCGATGACAAGCGCATCATGAAAGCCTGCGGGCGCGCCCGCCAGGTCAGCGTCTACGCCTTCCAGAGCAGCACCAACGTCTGGTGGAGCAACATCGCCACCAAGCTCACGCGCCCGGGCAACCTCACCGTCTGGCAGGTGCCATCGGAGCAAAGCCAGGCCCTGGCTGCCCTCGCCCAGCGCAGCATGCAGCTGCAGTTCACCGTGCAGGACGGCACCGCCTGGATCAACGATGGCGAGCAGACGGTCGAGGTCACGCCCATCAAGCTGATGGGGCCTCAGTGACCTCTCTGGCGGCCTGCGCTGATGCGGCCGCCTCGCCCGTCGCGCTGTCGGTTTCCCGCAAGGCCCGGCGCAGCACCTTGCCGATGGGCGTCTTGGGCAGATCCTGTGTGAACACGATGACACGCGGGCGCTTGTAGCCGGTGAGCACCTGGGCGCAGTACTCGCGCACGGCCTGCTCGGTCAGGCCAGGCTGCTCCGGCACGATGTACAACTTGACGGCCTCACCCGAGTGTTCATCGGGCATGCCGATGGCCGCGCATTCACGCACGCCCGGCATCAATGAAACCAGGTCTTCGATTTCATTGGGGTACACATTGAAGCCCGAGACCTTGATCATGTCCTTCTTGCGGTCGATCAGCTTGATGTAGCCGCGCTCGTCCATCACGCAGATGTCGCCGGTGCGCATGAAGCCATCGGCTGTCATGACCTTGGCGGTTTCGTCCGGGCGCTGCCAGTAGCCTGCCATGACCTGCGGGCCGCGCACGGCCAGCTCGCCAGCCACGCCGGTGGGCAGCTCGCGCCCCGCATCGTCCAGGATCTGCACCTCGGTAGACGGCAAAGGCAAGCCGATCGTGCCCGTGAAGGTGGGCTGC
The DNA here is from genome assembly GCA_016185075.1 of Aquabacterium sp. Lineage (GTDB taxonomy): Bacteria > Pseudomonadota > Gammaproteobacteria > Burkholderiales > Burkholderiaceae_C > Aquabacterium. Next base: position 2,398 of record JACPOH010000061.1, read on the forward strand.
TGGCCCGGGTTGCAGGTGACACCAGCCGTAGTTTCCGAAAGGCCATAACCCTCGCAGATGATCAGCCCGGTGCGCTCGCGCCAGAGCTTGGCCGTGGCCTGCTGCACCGCCATGCCACCCCCCACCGACTGGCGCAAGGCGCTCCAATCCACCGAGTTGAAATCGGGGTGTCGGGCCATGGCGGCAAACAGCGTGTTGACGCCAGGGAAGCTGTGGAAGCGCTGACGCGCCAGCTCCTTGAACATGGCCGGCAGGTCACGCGGGTTGGGAATCAGGATATTGCAGGCACCCAGGCGCAGGCCCAGCATCAGGTTCACCGAGAAACCGAAGATGTGATAGAGCGGCAGGGCCGCCACAAAGGTGAACTGCTCGCGCTGCGACACCTGCTTGAACAGGTTGTCGTTCCAGGCTTGCGACAGGAGCATGGCGGCGATCACGTTGCGGTGGAGCAGCATGGCGCCCTTGCTGACGCCGGTCGTGCCGCCGGTGTACTGCAGCACCGCCAGGTCATCGGGGCCCGGCGCGTCCGGCTTGAACACACGCCGGCTACCCAGGCTCAGCGCCTTGTTGAACGGCACCGCACCCGGCAGCTCGTACGCCGGCACCAGCTTGCGCAGATGGCGCACAACCTGGTTGACCAGCGTGCCCTTGACGGCGCCGAGCCTGTCGCCCAGGCCCGTGGTCACGATGTGGCGAACCGGCGCCGACGGCAGCACCTCTTGCAGGGTGTGCGCGAAGTTTTCCAGGATGACGATGGCCTGGCTGCCCGAATCCTGCAGCTGGTGGGCCAGTTCGCGCGGGGTGTACAAGGGGTTGACATTGACCACCACGAAGCCGGCCCGCAGGATGGCCGCCACCGCCACCGGGTACTGCGGCACATTGGGCAGCATCACTGCCACCCGGTCACCGGGCTGCAGCCCCAGCCCTTGCAGGTAGGCGCCCAGGTATCGCGACGCCACCGCAATGTCCGCGAACGTCCAGGCGCGGCCCATGAAGCGGTACGCGGGCAAGCGGGCATGCCGCTCCAGCCCCTCATCGAGCAACTCGACCAGGGAGCGGTATGCCGACGTGTCAATGGTGTGAGGCACCCCCGACGGATACTGCTTCAGCCAGATCTTTTCCATGACCTGTTGATGTGTTGAGGTTTCCGGAAATCGAGCACGACCTGAACAACATCACCGCACGGGGTGCGGGCGAGGCCGGGCAGACAGGTTCTGCGCACATCGTGACACTGATCCGATCGGACCTCTACCGGGGTTCCCTGGGGGGGGATGTCCATGAGAACAAAACGTCACGCTCTCGCCGGAGCGTGACGCGCCCCCGTTACATCACGGCAGCCGTCTCAGACCACCGCAGCCAGGGCCTCGGCCACGCGGTCCACGTTGTTGTTGTTGAGGCCCGCCACGCACATGCGGCCCGAGCGCAGCACGTACACGCCGTGCTGCTCGCGCAGCACATCGGCCTGCTCGGCGCTCAAGCCGGTGTAGCTGAACATGCCGCGCTGCTTGATGAAGTAGCTGAAGTCGCGGCCGGGCACGCGCTGCACCAGGCCGTCATGCAGGCGCTGGCGCATCAGCTGGATGCGGCTGCGCATGGCGCCCAGCTCATCGGCCCACAGCTTGTGCAGGGCCGGCGTCTGCAGCACGCGCGCCACGATCTGGCCACCGTGCGTGGGCGGGCTCGAATAGTTGCGGCGCACCGCCGACATCAGCTGGCCAAACACGCGGCCGGCCTGGTCCTTGTCGGGGCAGACCACGCTCAGGCCACCCACGCGCTCGCCGTACAGCGAGAAGCTCTTGGAAAACGAGTTGGCCACGAAGAAAGGCA
>JACPOH010000062.1 GCA_016185075.1 Aquabacterium sp.
ACGCCGACAAGCCTTTGTCCAAGACGGCCGCCAAGAAGCTGGCCAAGGAACAGGCCAAGGGCGTTGTTCAGCCCCAGGAAGTCGATGAGGTTTTAGGTTTCACGCTGGATGAAATTCGCGAGGCACGCCTGGTGCCTGAAGTGAGTTTCAAAGGGCGTAGCGGTCGGGCGGCAACCCCGGCTGCTGGTGGTGTTGCCGTGGATGAGGCGCAAGAACTCGGAGGTCAGAAGAAATGAATCGCGAATTGCTGATGTTGGTGGACGCTATTTCTCGTGAGAAGAGCGTGGACCGTGATGTGGTGTTCGGTGCGGTCGAGTCCGCCCTGGCCTCTGCAACCAAGAAGCTGTACCCTGGCGAAGTCGATATCCGTGTGGCGATCGACCGCGAAACCGGTGTGTACGAAACCTTCCGCCGTTGGCACGTGGTGCCCAACGAGGCTGGTCTGCAACTGCCTGACGCCGAAATCCTGCTGTTCGAAGCCCAGGAGCAGATCCCCGACATCGAAGTCGACGACTACATCGAAGAGTCCATCGAGTCCGTGCCCATTGGCCGTATCGGTGCACAGGCTGCCAAGCAGGTCATCCTGCAGAAGATCCGTGACGCCGAGCGCGAGCAACTGCTCAACGACTTCCTGTCGCGCGGCGAGAAGATTTTCGTGGGCACCGTCAAGCGCCTGGACAAGGGCGACATCATCGTCGAGTCCGGCCGTGTCGAAGGCCGCCTGAAGCGCTCCGAGATGATTCCCAAGGAAAACCTGCGCTCCGGTGACCGCGTTCGTGCCTACATGCTGGGTGTGGACTCGCTGGCCCGTGGCCCGCAGATCATGCTGTCGCGCTCGGCGCCCGACTTCATGATCGAGCTGTTCCGCCAGGAAGTGCCCGAAATCGAGCAAGGCCTGCTGGAGATCAAGAGCTGCGCCCGCGATGCCGGTTCGCGCGCCAAGATCGCCGTGCTGTCGCACGACAAGCGCGTTGACCCGATCGGCACCTGTGTCGGTGTGCGTGGTTCGCGCGTTACCGCCGTGACCAATGAACTGGCTGGCGAGCGCGTGGACATCGTGCTGTGGTCGGAAGACCCTGCCCAGTTCGTGATCGGCGCCCTGGCCCCGGCCAATGTGCAATCCATTTTTGTCGATGAAGAACAGCACGCCATGGACGTGGTCGTGGACGAGGAAAACCTCGCCATCGCCATCGGTCGTGGTGGTCAGAACGTGCGCCTGGCGTCCGAGCTGACCGGTTGGCGCATCAACATCATGACGGCCGAGGAATCGGCCCAGAAGCAGGCTGTCGAAACCGACTCCATCCGCAAGATCTTCGTTGACAAGCTCGACGTGGACGAGGAAGTCGCCGACATCCTGATCGCAGAAGGTTTCACCAGCCTGGAAGAAGTGGCCTACGTGCCGCTGCAGGAAATGCTGGAGATCGAATCGTTTGACGAAGACACGGTCAATGAGCTGCGCACCCGCGCGAAGGATGCTTTGCTGACCATGGAAATCGCCAAGGAAGAAGAAGTCGAGACTTTGTCGGAAAATCTCAAGGGTCTGGAAGGTTTGACCCCCGAGCTGATCGCAAAGCTGGCTGAAGCTGGAATCCACACCCGTGACGACCTGGCCGATCTGGCCGTGGACGAGCTCACCGAGATCACGGGCGTGTCTGATGAACAAGCGCGCGCCCTGATCCTCAAGGCCCGTGAACACTGGTTCGCCTGATCGCTCCCAGCAACAAGCTCTCGACTCATTTAAGCAAGCACCATCGCAAGGATTAACACAATGGCCGTGACCACCGTCGCACAATTCGCCGCGGAGCTCAATCGCCCGGCTGCGACACTGCTGGAGCAGCTACAGTCTGCGGGCGTACCCAAGGGTGCGCCTGAAGACGTGCTCACGGAAGCCGACAAGGAGCGTCTGCTTGATCACCTGCGCACCGCTCACGGCTCCGCCGGCGGCGATCGCAAGAAGATCACGCTGACCCGCAAGTCGACCACCGAAATCAAGCAGGCCGACGCATCGGGCAAAGCTCGCACCATCCAGGTCGAGGTTCGCAAGAAGCGCGTGTTCGTCAAGCGCGATGAGAACGTGAGCGACGAGGCCGCGCAGGCCGCTGCAGCCCAGGAAGAGGCCGAACTCGCTCGTCGCGAGGAAGAGGCCCGTGCTCAGGCTGAGGCCTTGCGTCAGCAGGAAGAGCAATTGGCCGAAGCGCGTCGTCAGCGCGAGGAGCAGGAGCGCCGCGAAAAGGCGGAAGCGGAGGCCCGTGCGGCCGCCGCAGCCGAACGGGCTCGCCGAGGATGCCGCCGAGCGTGAAGCCCAGGCCGCCCGCCGTGCCGCCGCTCAAGAAGCGGCGCGCGCCGAAGCGGCTGCCTTGACGGCTGCGGCCCAGCGCGCAGCCAAGGGTGGTGTGCTCAAGGCCGCATCTGAAAAGACGGCCGACAAGGCCACTGAAGCTGCGCCGGTCGAGGCTCAGGCTAAAGCCGAAACGGCCGTCAACGCCGAAGCGGCAGTCCCAGCGCCCGCTGTGGAGGCACCCAAGTCGCCAGTCGTGCGCGTGGTGAAGGCCGCTGACCGCGAGGCCGAAGAAAAGCAACGTCTTGCTGAACTGGCCAACCGTCGCAAGGCCGCCGAGGCTGAAGCAGCGGCCATCCGCGCGATGATGAACGCGCCCAAGAAGGTGCTGACGGCCAAGAAGCCGGAAGAACCCAAGCCTGCTGAAGCAGCGGGCAAGGAAGGCATCAAGGGCACGATCCACAAGCCCAAGGGCGCACCGGGCGCGCCTGGTGCACCGGCCGCGGGTGCTGGTGCCAAGCCCGGCGACAAGAAATCGGTCAAGTCCGAGAAGCTGTCGTCGAGCTGGGCCAATGACGAGAAGAAGCGTGGCGGCCCCACGCCCGCCAAGGGCCGTGCTGACGCCGCATCTGCGGGGCGCAACAGCTGGAAGGCCCCTGGTGGCAAGGGCGGCCGCCGCGGCGACCGTGGTGACCGCGAGAGCCAATCCAACTTCGTGGCACCGACCGAACCTCAGATCCTCGAGGTGCACATCCCTGAGACGATCTCCGTCGCTGATCTGGCACACAAGATGTCGGTGAAGGCGTCCGAGGTCATCAAGCAGATGATGAAGCTGGGTCAGATGGTCACCATCAACCAGCAGTTGGACCAGGAAACCGCCATGATTCTGGTGGAAGAAATGGGCCACAAGGCGTTTGCCGCCAAGCTGGACGACCTGGACGCCGTCCTGGAAGAAGAACACGAAGAGCAGGCAGCCGAGTCGCTGCCGCGTGCGCCGGTCGTGACCGTGATGGGCCACGTCGACCACGGCAAGACCTCGCTGCTGGACTACATCCGTACCACCCGTGTGGTCTCGGGCGAAGCTGGCGGCATCACGCAGCACATCGGCGCCTACCACGTGGACACGCCTCGCGGCATGATCACCTTCCTGGACACCCCGGGTCACGAGGCCTTCACGGCGATGCGTGCACGCGGTGCCAAGGCAACCGACCTGGTCATCCTGGTGGTGGCGGCTGACGACGGTGTCATGCCCCAGACGAAGGAAGCCATCCACCACGCCAAGGCTGCGGGTGTGCCCATCGTCGTGGCGATCAACAAGATCGACAAGCAGGGCGCGAACCCCGAGCGCGTGAAGCAGGAGCTGATCGCCGAAGAGGTGGTGCCTGAAGAGT
>JACPOH010000063.1 GCA_016185075.1 Aquabacterium sp.
GCCCAGGTGGTGGTCGATGGCAAGGCTGTGGGTTTCGTGGGCGAGTTGCACCCCAAGTGGCGTCAGGCCTATGACCTGCCGCTGGCCCCGGTGCTGTTCGAACTGGATGCCGAGGTGTTGACCCAACGCGTGGTGCCTGCCTTCAGCAGCGTGCCCAAGATGCAGTCCGTGTACCGTGACCTGGCGCTGGTCGTGACCGACAACACGCCCCACGATGCCCTCATCTCGGCCATCACCAAGGCACCGAGCGAAGGCCTGGTGCGTGGTGCCCGCCTGTTTGACATCTACAAGCCCAAGACGCCCGTGGTCGGCATGGCTGACAACGAGCGCAGTCTGGCCGTGCGCGTGGAATTGCGCGATGATGAGCAGACTTTGACCGACGAGCGCATTGACGTGGCCATGAAGGCCGTGCTGGCCTCGCTGGCCAGCGAAGTTGGTGCACGTGTTCGAGCCTGAGGCCGGGGAGGGCCTGTGGACATGAATGACAAGATCAGCGATCTGACGGTGCTGTTGCCCACCATCGAAACCCCGACCCTGACCAAGGCCGAACTGGCCGACATGCTCTTCGAGCGCCTGGGTTTGAACAAGCGCGAATCCAAGGACATGGTCGAGGCGTTTTTCGAGCTGGTCAACGACACCCTGGTGCAGGGCACCGACGTGAAGCTGTCGGGCTTTGGCAACTTCCAGATCCGCCGCAAGGCCCCCCGCCCGGGGCGCAACCCGCGCACGGGCGAGGCCATTCCCATCAAGGCACGCAACGTCGTGACCTTCCATGCCAGCCAGAAGCTCAAAGGCATGGTGCAAGGTGACATTCCATCCGGTGAAGACTTGGAGTAAAGTCTGAAACCTTTTCCCGATCCTGTTGATTTGGATCGGGATTTCTTAGCAAGATCAGGTAACTGTAGTCTGCGATGGGAGCCATGGACCGCGTCGAAAGCGCCTTGCCGCCTATTCCTGCCAAGCGCTACTTCACCATTGGTGAGGTCAGCGAGTTGTGCCTGGTCAAGCCGTATGTGCTGCGCTACTGGGAGCAGGAGTTCGTGCAACTCAAGCCCATGAAGCGCCGGGGCAACCGCCGCTACTACCAGCACCATGAGGTGTTGTTGATCCGGCGCATCCGTGAGTTGCTGTACGACCAGGGCTTCACCATCAGTGGCGCACGCAACCAGTTGGCCGACATGGCCGTGATGGCGCCCGCCCACGAGGATTTCGATGGCGCCGATGAAGCGCCGGCCAGCCTGGCAGAGGCCAAGCCGCGCGTGCCGGCGGCCTTGCTGGCCCACAACCTGCCTTCTGATGGCCGAGCCGTGCGCGCCTTGCAGGCCAGCGCGCCGGCCATCGCCGATGCCGCCTGGATGGGCCCGGCCTTGCCGGACCTGGACAAGCTCAGCCCGGATTCGGTCATGGCCTTGCGCGAGGCCCTGCTGTCCATTCGCGATTTGTTGTCTTGACGACAAAAAATTCAGCGCGGCTCGAAAATGCGCTTAAAGCCGTGCTATAGTCTAAGTCTTGTCGGGGCGTAGCGCAGCCTGGTAGCGCACTTGCATGGGGTGCAAGGGGTCGCGAGTTCGAATCCCGCCGCCCCGACCAAGAAATCACGAGGGTCAGTAGGTTTTGCCTACTGACCCTTTCGTGTTTCTGGGCTTCTCTGGCGCCTCTGCTGGGGCTCATCCTTGTGTTTGGCGGTGTTGCATGATGTGCTCGGGATCCGCTCACAAGCAGGCGCACAACACCATGAACAGCAACGACCGGCCATCGGCCCCACAAGCTGCCAGCACGCCAGTACAACGCCTGGCCGTGGATCTGGCCAAAGCCTACAGGCTGCTCAACCACGGGCCCACCGTCCTCGTCAGCGCGGCGCACAAGGGGCGTTGCAATGTGATGGCAGCGGCCTGGAACATGCCACTGGACTTCAACCCGCCCAAGGAGGCCGTGGTCATCGACAAGCAGGCCTACACGCGTGCCTTGATCGACGCCTCGGGGGAGTTCGTGTTGTCGGTGCCGCCTGTGGCTTTGCTTCACCAGGTGGTGGCTGCAGGCAGCCTGGCTGGCCGCGATCTGGATGACAAGTTCGAGGCCTGTGGGCTGAGGGCGGCGGCGGCCAGCAAGGTGTCGGCGCCGTTGGTGGAGGGCTGCCTGGCCTGGCTGGTATGCCGCGTGCTGCCAGAGCCCGCCATGGCGGAGCGTAACGACCATTTTCTGGCCGAAGTGGTGGCCGCCTGGGCGGACCCTGCCGTGTTCAGCGAAGGGCGCTGGCACATTGGCCACGATGCACAACGCTGCCTGCACCATGTAGCCGGCGGTGCATTTTTTGCGACGGGTGACCCGATACAGGCTTGAGTAGCGCCACTGTCGCAGTTATTCGACAAAGAAATTGGTGGCGTACTGGGGTGGTAATGTCAGCCTGACCTGCAAGTTAGGGGGGTACCTTGACCTGCCAGACCATGCCACTTACAACTGCGCGCGGAATGAATGTGTTTCATTCTGCAATAAGCAATTAATCAGGAAGGGGCTTTCCCCAAAAGGGTGAGCCAGACAGCTCGCGCGGTGTTCTCGCGAGCGCTGATGTCGTTCGCCCATTTGCGGCGTACATGCTGTTGCCACAACTGTTCATGCGGATTGGCCGCAGGGCTCCGCTTTGTCTATTTATTTTGGGAGAAATTGAAATGGCTGTGATTTATGGTGATGACCTGGCAAATGACCTCAGTGGCACTGCCGGGGCGGATACGATTTATGGGTTGGGTGGGGATGATACGTTGACTGGTGATACAGGCTCAACCTCGCTCGGTGAGGTGTCTGATCGGCTTTATGGCGGTGTGGGGGATGATGTGTATAACCTGTACAGGGCAGGCGACGGAAAAATATATACTTTGGGTGTGGCCTCATCCGTGGTGGAGGGTGTTGATCAGGGTTTCGATATCGTTAATTTTCACACTGTCGGTGCTCTCACTAACTATCATGTGGCTCCAAATGTGGAGGTCTTAAATATATATGGAAATGTGGGTATTATTTGGGGGGACGATGCTGATAATATTATAACTGTTTCCGGTGGTAGTGATTTTGTCGCCTTGGTAGGTAGTCCGTCCTGAACAATTACCTCACGCTGCAACCAATGCACCCTGACTGGCCCGATCACCGATAGCTCGGCGCAGCCAAGCCGATATAGCGGCCCGCAA
>JACPOH010000064.1 GCA_016185075.1 Aquabacterium sp.
GGATGTGCTGCGCGTCGAAGTCCGCAAGACCAATGGGAGCTTGCTGATTGCCAAGGGCATTGCTTCAGCGGGCCAGGGCGACAAGTTGCCGGTGGTCACGGGCTCATCGCGTGAAGCCTTTCTGGAAAGCGAGACCGACGATGCCTGGCGATTCGTTTCGCCCGTATGGACGGTTCGATCTGCCACACCTTTCGACGTGGTGCCGCCCACTGACGAGTTCCTGGGCTACACGGTCGTGGTGCTGAGCAAGGCCACGCTTGGGCGCATGGTGGCCAACATCTTCATGGTCAATGTGCTGTCATCGTTCTTCTTTGCCGGCGTGTTCCTCGTGGCCATCCGCCTGTTGAGCGTCCGCCTGACCCGGCCGCTCGCGAAGCTGTCGTCGGCCATGTCGCGTGCCGAGCAGGGCGAGGTGAAGGTGCGTACTGCGGTCGAGGGGCCTCGTGACATCCAGTCCATGTCGCTGGCCTTCAACCGCATGATCGCAGCGCTTCAGGAGCGTGGCGAAGAGCTGGAACGCCACAAGGACCACCTTGAGGAACTGGTGCGCGAGCGAACCAACGAGCTGCAGCAAGCCAAGGAGCGAGCAGAAGTGGCCAGCCAGGCCAAGACGGATTTCCTCGCCCGCATGAGCCATGAGTTGCGCACGCCATTGAACGCCATCATGGGCTATGCGCAGATCCTCAAGATGGATCGCACGCTCACCGATCGCCAGCTGAACTGTCTCAATACCATCCATGGCAGTGGTGAGCACCTGTTGATGCTGATTGTCGACATCCTGGATCTGTCGCAGATCGAAGCAGGCAAGACGGAGTTGAGGCTCACCCCTGTGGATCCGCGTGCGCTGGTGGCCATGCTGGATGACATCATTCGCATCAAGGCCGCAGAAAAGGGCTTGACCTTCCTGTCCGAGTGCGACGAGCGTCTGCCGCGCGCGCTGCTGGCCGATGAGAAGCGCTTGAGGCAAGTGTTGCTCAACCTCCTGAGCAACGCCGTGAAGTTCACCCAGTCGGGCATCGTCAGCCTGAGCATGACGCTGGTGGGGCAGGACCCCGCTGCCCAACAGGCGCGTATCCGCTTCGAGGTTCGCGACTCCGGCGTGGGCATCCGCGCTGAAGACCAGCAGAGGGTCTTCGAGCCGTTCGAGCAGGCAGGCGATTCGCGAAGCCGCTCGGCAGGCACGGGCCTCGGGCTGGCGATCAGTCGTCAACTGGTTCGGCTGATGGGGGCTGAACTCCATCTGCAAAGCGAGGTGGGCGTCGGCAGCGTGTTCTGGTTCGAGTTGTTGCTGCCCTTGGCCGATCACGCCGAGCGTGAGCCGCCGCCTGCGCCGCCTGTGCTGGGCTACGAAGGTGCCCGCAAGCGCGTGTTGATCGTGGATGACGTGGCCGCCAATCGGCAGATGCTCAACGAGTTGCTGCTGTCACTCGGGTTTGATACGCAGGAAGCCATCCACGGGCAAGATGCCCTGGACAAGATGCGGTCAACCTGGCCCGACCTCGTGTTGATGGACCTCGCCATGCCGGTGATGGATGGCCTGGAGGCCATGCGCCGCATTCGCGCCATGGATCTTGGGCAGGCTTTGCCGATCATTGCCTTGTCGGCCAACGCCTCGCATACCCATCGCGATCAGGCCTTGGAGGCGGGTGCCACCTTGTTCATGTCCAAACCTTTTGAGAACGCGGTGTTGCTGGGGCATCTCGGGCGTTGCCTGTCGCTGATGTGGTTGCAGGCCTCGTCATCAGATCAGCAGGTGTAGCGGGCAGACGTCTGTTCGCACAAACGCGCTTCCCAAATTCCTATGGACGACACACAATCGGCCGGTTGCAAATAGCAGGAATCGAATAATGAGCAGTTTCGTTTCCGGTAGCCGGGTTGCGGCGAAGCGCCCCATCTCCATCGCCGTGATCAGCTTGATGGCGCTGGTGTCTTGCGCTGCCCATGCCCAATCCTCCAGTGATGAAGAAGAGTTGTCGCTGGTCTTTGGCGACAAGGACACAGTCAGCATCGCCACGGGCAGCCAGCAGCCTCTGCGCCGCGCTCCTGCGGTGGCCACGGTCATCACGGCTGAAGACATTGCGGCCATGGGTGCCACAGACCTGGATGAGGTACTGGAAACGGTGCCAGGCATCCATGTTGCCCGCAGCATCCAGGCCTACAGTCCTCTGTATGTGGTCCGAGGTATCTACAGCGATTACAACCCCCAGACCTTGATGCTGCAAAACGGCGTGCCGATGACCACGCTCTTTGTTGGCAACCGCGGCAATGCATGGTTTGGCTTGCCGCTGGAAAACATCGCGCGCATTGAAGTGATACGTGGCCCCGGGTCGGCGCTGTATGGGGCCGATGCCTATTCCGGTGTGATCAACATCATCAGCCAGGCACCGAGTTCGGTGTACGCGCCGGGTCCTTCAACACCAGGAACGCCTGGACGCAGCATGGTGGCAAGCTGGGGCCACTGGACGTCGCGGGCTATCTGCGAGTGGGGCATACGGACGGCTTCTCGGGCACTGTTCAGGCTGATACCCAGACGGCCATTGACGCCGCGCTGCAAAGTCAGTTTGGCTTGCCCCCTGTCAGCCTGGCTCCCGGGCCGATCAACAATGCATACGATGCCGTGGACGGCAGCCTCGATCTGAGCTACCAGAAGTGGCGGCTGCGTGCTGGCTACAAATTGCGCGACCACGCGGAAACGGGCGTGGGCATCGCGGCGGCACTGGACCCTGTCGGCAGGGCCAAGAGCGAGCGCGTCAACGCGGATCTGTCTCTGAGCGGGCTCGAATTGGGTCAGGATTGGGATCTCAGCCTGACGGCCAGCTACCTCCATTTCACACAACAATTCCCCGAGCCGCTGCGCCTGTTCCCTCCGGGCGCCTTTGGCGGCAGTTTTCCAGAAGGGGTGTTTGGTGCACCTAACACCTGGGAACAGCAATGGCGATTCTCGGCCGTGAGTGCGTATACCGGATTCAAGGATCACAACCTGCGCTTCGGAGTAGGGCACGATGACCTGGATCTGTACCGCACGCAGGAGATCAAGAACTTCACCTTGAACGGCGATGGCTTGCCTGTACCACTGCTGTCCGGGCCGCAGGCGCAGGAGTTCCCTGTTGACCAGTCTTTCCTGACGCCTCATCGCAGAGCCATCAGCTATGTTTATGCGCAAGACGAGTGGCGCGTGGCCAGAGACTGGACTTTCACAGGTGGGTTGCGCCACGATCGGTACTCGGATTTTGGCGGCACCAACAACCCCCGCGCCGCGCTGGTCTGGGATGCCAGCCTCGACTGGACGGCCAAGCTGCTGTATGGCCGTGCTTTTCGGGCCCCCGCCTTCGCCGAGCTCTACAGCATCAACAACCCGGTGGTTCGAGGTAATCCCGATCTGAAACCCGAGACGATCAGCACCTGGGAGGCAGCCTTTGCGTGGCAGGCTCGACCGGATACCGATGTGAACCTCAGCCTGTTTCGCTACCGCATGAAGGACATCATCCGTATTTCGGATAAGGCCTGGAGCAACACAGGGGCGCAGCACGGCCACGGCTTTGAACTGGAGTCCATCTGGAGAGCCAGTCGCACCGTTCGGCTGCAAGGGCACTATGCATGGCAGCGGTCGATTGACGAGACCAGAGATCAGGATGCCGGCTTTGCTCCCCGTCACCATGTGTTCGGCCGTGTGGATTGGAGCGTGACGGGCGGCCTGTTGCTGGGCGCTCAAGTCAATCTCGTGGCTGATCGAAAGCGTGCTGCGGGCGACACCCGCCCTGATGTCCCTGACTACACCACGGTGGACCTCAGCTTGCGAACCAACAGTGGTCGCCGGGGCTGGGAGTTTGCTGGCGGCATCCGCAATCTATTTGATGCCGATGCGCGTGAACCTGCGCCTGCCACCCCCAGCATCTCCATTCCAAACGATTTGCCCCTGGCGCGGCGTTCGTTCTACCTGCAGGCGATCTACAGGCTGTGAGCGCTCGCGGCGCATGCCGCCATGAACACAACGCACAGGGCCTGCTTGCTGCGTGTGGCTGGCCGTGCGGCACGAACGTTCGTGCCTCTTCACGCGAAGACGCCACAGGCTTGGCTCATCTTTGAGTTCGGCTCTCAAGCGCCGTCTGCGCTCTGTCGATGACGGTGGATGGCGGGGTCCCCGCCAGGCTGGTCACGCCGGCTCATGTCCTTTGACGGGCAGAGCCGGGGCAGCTTCCATCAAGCACAGAGATAGAGGATTGGCCATGCACATGAAGAAATGGATGGGTCTTGCTTTCACTGCTCTTGCCTTGCAGCCAGCATGGGCTGATGCCACGGCCACCGTGCCCTCTCGTTTGCCTCTGCTGATCATCGGTGCCTCGTATGCAGAGGGCAAGACGCCCTTCAACAATGGCACCGCACCTCTGGGTGGCATATCGGTTGGCTTCGGCACCTATTTGAGCGTGGGTCAGGCATTGACCAGAAATCCGCTGTTGCCAGGATATGTGATCAATGAAGGGCAGGCTGGCGCCACGAGTTTTGCGCGCCTGGCCTGCGCGCCGGGTGCCAGTGCTTGCGGACCGGCAGACTGGGACAGCTATTCAAGCCAGTTGCAGCGTGCTCTGGCGCGTGTGGCCATGCCTCCCAGCTTCGCCACTTACAACGCCAAGTATGTGGTGATCATGCCGCCCAATGACTGCCTTCATGCTGATGCCTTTGGTGTGCCTCCATCCACGACGCAGCCCTGTGGTGCCGCGCAGATCAACCAGGTGGCGGATCGCCTGGTCGCCCTGGGCAACCAGGCGCGCGCCGCCGGGCTGACGCCCGTCTTCGGCACGATGCCCAGCTACAAGCAACTGGATCTGCCGCTGTTCCAGAGCCTCTATGGCCTTCCATGGGTGATCAACGAGGCTGACTACACCAGCTTGAGAACGGTGACCAGCAGCCGCTTACGCGCCGAGGTGCCGGGCGCCGTGGTGCTGGACATCTGGAAGGACTTCGTGCACATCGGTGACGGTATCCATCCCTCGCCGGAAACCGCGCGCCGCGCGGCCAGTGTCATTGCCATCGAACTTGTCAGGCGAGATCACGTGCGCTGACTCAAGCGCGCCAGAGGGCAAGCTGCCCCATGATGGCTTGCCCCTGTTCCACACGGATGGCCACCGGGTGGCTTTCCAGTACCGTGAAGCCATGACCTGCAGCCAGTGCCTGCAGGTAGCTGGCTGCATGTGAGTAGCGGCCGGAAGTTTCCAGTTTGAAGCCCAGCTCATCTTGCGGGCCGGGTTCGAATGACTCCACCGAAAAGGCAAACAGCCCGCCCTGTTTCAGCAAGCGCCGGGTCTCTTGCACAACTTCATCGATCTTGCCCACGTAGATGAACACGTCGGCAGAGGTCACGATGTCGAAACTGGCGTCGGTTTGCGCCTGCATCATGGGGAGCAGGTCGGACTGCACCAAGGTCTGATAGATGCCGCGGGCTCGCGCCTGTTGCAGCATGCCGCCTGAGAGGTCCACGCCAATGAGTTCAGCATCCAGGGGGCCGAGTGCAGCGCCGACCAGCCCTGTGCCGCAGCCCAGGTCCAGCACCCGTGGCCTGGCGTTGGCCGGCTGATGCTGTTGCAGCAGCAACTCGGCCATACGCTTCGGCACGTTGTAGCCCAGTGATTGGGTGAGGTGCTGGTCAAACTTGGCCGCGTAGTTGTCGAAAACCCCCTCGATGTACTTGCTGGGTGCGCCCGAGGTGGTCACGCCCGACAGAGCATCGACATGGTGCCGGGTCTCATCGTCGTGCGGGGCCAGAGCCAGCTTGCGCTTGTAGCAGGCCAGCGCCTCGGCGAGCTTGCCTTGTTCGCGTAGAGCGGCGCCCAGGTTGCCGTGGGCCTCTGCAAAGTCGGGCTTCAAGGCCAGCGCCTGCCGGTAGCAGTGGATGGCCTGTTCGGTTTTGCCCAAGTCTTTCAGCGTGACACCGAGGTTGTTGAAGGCCTCGTGATCCTTGGGCATCAGCACAGCCGCCTTCTGCATGGCCGGCAAGGCATCGGCAACGCGCCCCAGCTTTTGCAGCGAGGCCCCCAACACCTTCCATGCCAGAGGGTGCTTTGGGTATTGGCGGGTCTGTTCCTGAGCGACAGCGGCGGCTTCGGCATATTGACGCTGGTTGAACAGGGTCACCAGCATGCCGCGTTCCTGTTGACTGGGTTCTCTGCTTTTGTTCATCGACGGCCCGGCGAAAGTCTGTTGACGCCAGATTATGGGCTGTGTTGATGGGTGTTTAACGACGCGCCTGTTTTCTGGCGCCCAGCATCAGCAGGCCCGCCAGGGCCAGGCTCACCACGGCTGGTTCGGGCACGGTGGTGGCCGTGACGGTGAAGTTGAATTGCCGGCCGACAAGCGGGTCGTTGTAGGACGCGGCATAGAAGTACTCATGAGAGCCGGTGGCGTTCTTGAACTTGCCCAGAGCGGGCAGCGCTTGCGGGCGGGTGAAGAGGTCGTCATGAGGACTCGAGTAAGTCAGGACAAAGCTTTGCGTGCCCATGGCGCCATGCGAGAACGCGGCCGAGGTGCTCAACGTGAGGGTACTGCTGCCGTCGGGGTGCAGCGTGCGGATGATGGTGGCGCCAGCTGGTGCGCCAATGGAGCCTCCTCGACGCGTGTCGCCCGCCAATTGCCAATCGATCAAGCCCCATTCACCGTCATACAGGTCGGCCTCTTCTCGCTGGTATAGCTGGATGGCGCCGTCGGCCCGCGCGAATGTCTGGGTCAGCGCGATCTGGTCGAGGTCCACGGTGAAGGACCCGCTCACCGGGCCGTTGATGTCGCCACTGGCCAGGGCCTGGAAGTTGTAGTGATAGGTCGTGGCTTGCGCGTGCGCTGCACAGGCGAGGGTGAAGGCTGCCACCGCGGCCCGTGGGGTGGACAAGTGCATGATCCGGCTCCTGGTTGAATGTTGCTGGCGCAAGTTGACGCGCCCATTCAACCCTAAGAAAGCCCATGCGAAAAGTCAACTCGCGCGGTGGTATCCGCCGTCTCTGATCCAGTATCCGGCCTGGCGGGCGTTCGCGCGACAGCCCAGGCTGACACGCTGCGAGCGCCGGCCTCCAGCAAGGTGCGTGCGCAGGCATTGAGCGTGGCGCCGGTGGTCATGACGTCGTCCACGATGGCGATGTGCCGTCCGGCCAGTGCAGCGTGTGCGTGGGGCATGACCTGAAAGGCTTCCTGGATCTGCAACATGCGCTCCTCGGCAGACAGGGTCATCAGGCGTTGCGTATGGTGCGGGCGTGCCAGCATGTCCGTGCGCGCCTCCATGCCCAGGTTTTGGCTCACTGCCTTGGCCAGAAGCCAAGCCTGGTTGTAGCCCCGCTCGCGCAAGCGCTGCTGTGAAAGCGGGACAGGCAAGACCAGGTCCGTGGCGCCCCGTCGAGGCTGAACGGCCTCGGCCAGCAACTGGGCCAGAGGCCTGGCCAGCGCAGTGGCGCCTTGAAACTTCAGCCTGGCCAGCAGGCTTGGCCAGGGGCCACTGTAGTCGAGCGCGACAATGGCACGATCGAACTCCGGCGACTGGTCTTCGCAGCGCTGGCAGATGGTGTCAGGGTGATCGTCATCCAGATCGATCGCGCAACGCAGGCAGCGACGCACACTGGGCCGCCACGCCTGAACGCAGGCTGCGCACACGGGCTCGCTTTGCCAGGCGCGGCAAAGGTGGCACTGGCTGGCCGGTCTCGCTGCACGGGCGAGCGCGAGGCGGGCGTGATTTGCCCTTGTCAACAAGGCGGAAAGCATCCAGTCAATATACTGAGTGGCTCCCTGGGGCATCATCGCCCCGTTGGGGGCTTTTTGTCGCATTCCATGTCCCCCTTTCAGTTGACTTCTCCTTCGGATTCCCCCGGTCCGCCCGCGTGTGCGCCCAGCCAGGTCGCCCTGCTGAGACAGGCTCGGCGCATGGCTGCGCTGCCCCAGGGGCCCTGGTTGCACCAGGAGGTGGCCCGGCGTCTGGCCGACAAGCTCGCGCCCATCAGGATCGAGCCGGCGACGTGGATCGACTGGTCTGCCTTCCTGGGAGGCGGCGCCGAGCTGGTCCAGGCGCGCTACCCGCAGGCGCAACGCTGGGTCGTGGAGCCCACCGAGGCATTGCGCCAGCGCAGCCAGGCCGAGCTGGCGCGGGGCGCGTCGCGCTCCTGGAAGAGCCTCTGGCGTCGCAACGTGCCGGAGGCATGGGCCAGCGAGGCCTTGTTGTCAGCGGGTGCCTTGCCTGATGGCGCCCAGATGCTCTGGGCCAATATGTGCCTGCATGCACACGCCAGCTTGCCCGAGCTGATGGCGCAGTGGCATCGGCATCTGGCCGTCGATGGCTTTCTGATGTGCTCCGGGCTGGGGCCGGATACCGCGCGAGAACTGCGCGACGTCTATCAGGCCCTGGGTTGGGCCTTGCCCACCATCGACTTCGTTGACATGCACGACCTGGGTGATGAGTTGGTCAAGGCTGGGTTTGCCGACCCTGTCATGGACATGGAGTGCCTGACGCTGACCTGGGCCACACCCGAGGCCATGCTGCAGGAGTTGCGAACGTGGGGTGGCAATGTGGCGCATGGCCGTGAGCCTGGTCTGCGTACGCCTCGATGGCGTACGCGCCTGCAAGAAGAGCTGGCCGCCCGTTTGACGCGCCCGGATGGCAGGCTGGGGCTGACGGTGGAACTGGTCTACGGCCACGCGATCAAGCCCATGCCGCGCGTCAAGATGGCGCCGGAGGCTCGTGTGTCCCTGGACGACATGAAACGCATGGTCCGCAAGCAGGACAAGCCCTGATGGGGGTGTGGCGCGGTTGTATCGCCCTTGTGTTGATTGTTGCCAGAACTGCGGGTTATTCATAGCACATCGGGCCGGATTCTGTATTGAGACACCTCAAGTGGGTGGCTAGAATGGGTTGACAATTTTGGATGGTGCACTGCATCAACCCATGTCCACCCAGCTCCGGAGCGGCCCTTCGGCTTTGGGCGGGCCGGCTGGCGTCAGGTCAGGCGCCAGATGTTTTCCATGCCCTGCATGAGTGAC
The DNA here is from genome assembly GCA_016185075.1 of Aquabacterium sp. Taxonomy (GTDB): domain Bacteria; phylum Pseudomonadota; class Gammaproteobacteria; order Burkholderiales; family Burkholderiaceae_C; genus Aquabacterium. Next base: position 9,007 of record JACPOH010000064.1, read on the forward strand.
CGCGTTCAATCCTTGACGAGCCAAGACATGATCAAAGACCCTGGGTGCAGAGTGAGTCGGATGTCGTCTGTGGGCGGACTCCAGTCCCGAGTGGCCAAGCTGGGGCAAGCGGCCTCGATGGCCGTGTTGAGCCTGGCGGCCAGTGCAACCTGGGCGGTCGGTGACCTGCCGGGCGGGCCAGCCGTGCGGCAACTGGACTTGCATCCGCCGGTCACGAAGATCGCGGCCGAGCAGCAGTCCTTGCACTACATGATGCTCTACATCTGCACGGCCATCTTCGTGCTGGTGTTTGGCGTCATGTTCTATTCGATTTACGCTCACCGCAAGTCGAAGGGCCACAAGTCGGCTGACTTCCATGAGTCCACCACCGTGGAAATCGTCTGGACCGTGATTCCCTTCCTGATCGTGATCGGCATGGCCTTGCCCGCCACCAAGGTGGTTGTCGCACAGAAGGACACCACCAACGCCGACCTCACCATCAAGGCAACCGGCTACCAGTGGAAGTGGGGCTACGACTACCTCAAGGGTGAGGGCGAGGGTGTGCAGTTCATCTCCACGCTGGATGCCTCGCAGCGCGCCCTGTCTGATGCCGGTACGCCCCAGGGTGACAACTACCTGCTCAAGGTGGACAACCCCCTGGTGGTGCCGGTCGACAAGAAGGTGCGCATCATCACCACGGCCAATGACGTGATCCACGCCTTCATGGTGCCGGCCTTCGGCATCAAGCAGGATGCGATCCCCGGCTTCGTGCGCGACACCTGGTTCCGCGCCGAGAAGACGGGCGATTACTACGGGCAGTGCGCCGAGTTGTGTGGCAAGGAGCACGCCTACATGCCCATCCATGTCAAGGTGCTGAGCGCCGAGGACTACAGCAAGTGGGTGGCCGATCGCCAGAAGGAAATGGCCGCCAAGGCAGATGACCCCAACAAGGTCTGGACGCAGGCTGACCTCATTGCCCGTGGCGAAAAGGTCTACAACGCCAACTGCGCGGCCTGCCACCAGCCCAATGGCAAGGGCGGCGGCGCCATCAAGGCGCTTGACGGTTCACCCAAGGTGTTGAGCGAAGACAAGTCCGTCCAGATCCATGTGCTGCTCAACGGGCAGAACAACATCATGCCGGCCTGGAAGCAGCTGTCGGATACCGAAATCGCCGCAGTGATCACCTTCACGAAAAACCACTGGTCCAACAAGACCGGCCAGACGGTGCAGCCGTCGGAAGTGCTGGCCGCACGCAAGTGACGCGGGCTTGGCCTCAACGGGATCAGGAAAGGACATTTCATGAGCAGCACAGTTCTTGACCATGGTGCACATGGCCACCATGACGGCCATGCCCACGACGACCACGGTCATCCCCACGGCTGGCGGCGTTGGGTGTATGCCACCAATCACAAGGACATCGGGACCTTGTACCTGCTGTTTTCCTTGACCATGCTGATGATCGGCGGCGTGCTGGCGCTCGGTATCCGTGCCGAGCTGTTCAAGCCAGGTTTGCAGGTCATGAACCCGGAACTGTTCAACCAGTTCACCACCATGCACGGCATCATCATGGTGTTCGGTGCGATCATGCCGGCCTTCGTGGGCATGGCCAACTGGATGATCCCGCTGCAGATCGGTGCATCCGACATGGCCTTTGCCCGGATGAACAATTTCAGCTTCTGGCTGCTGATCCCGGCTTCGCTGCTGCTGGTGGGCTCCTTCTTCCTGCCCGGTGGTGCGCCAGCTGCCGGCTGGACGCTGTACGCGCCGCTGACCCTGCAGATGGGCCCCTCGATGGATGCCGGCATCTTCGCCATGCACATCATGGGTGCCAGCTCGATCATGGGCTCGATCAACATCATCGTGACCATCCTCAACATGCGCGCCCCCGGCATGACGCTGATGAAGATGCCGATGTTCTGCTGGAC
>JACPOH010000065.1 GCA_016185075.1 Aquabacterium sp.
CTACGTTCAAGGTGGCGGCCGAGTACGGCGTGATCGTGCTGACGGCGATCTCGGCCTTCATCTTCATGCGTCGCCGCAAAGAGCAGTTGCCCTACAGCCCGAATGACCTGTGCACAGCGGCGCTCATCACGATGCTGTCCGAGGCGTGCCTGACCCTGTACGCCAACGTCAACGATGCCTTCATCCTGCTGGGCCATGTCTACAAGGTCGTGGCCTATTTCTACATTTACCGCGCGGTCTTCGTGACCAGCGTGCGTGACCCTTACCGGCGGCTGAGCGAAGAGATCGAAGAGCGCCAGGTGGCGGAAGAGCGAGCGGCGTTTCTGGCCTACCACGATGTGCTGACGCGCCTGCCCAACCGCGAGCTGGCGCGCGATCGTCTGCTGCAGGCCCTGGCCGATGCCAAACGGCACAACAAGCAGGTCGCCCTGGTGCTGCTTGATCTGGACCATTTCAAGAACATCAATGACACCTTGGGCCACACGGCTGGCGACCAACTGCTGCGTGGGGTGGCCACGATCCTGGTCAACACGCTGAGGCAGTCGGACACGGTGAGCCGGCCTGGTGGGGACGAGTTCCTCCTGGTGCTCAAGGATCTGTCGGATGCCGATGCGGCCACGCCGGTGGTCACCAAGGTGATGGAGGAGCTGGGCAAGCCCTTCTCGGTCAATGGCCACGAGCTGTCCATTTCTGCGTCGATGGGCATCGCGATGGCGCCCAACGATGGTGAGGACTTCGACGCCTTGCTGCAGCGTGCCGACACGGCGATGTACCGCGCCAAGGAAGAGGGGCGCAACACCTATCGGTTCTTTGATGACCGCATGAACGCCGAGGCCGTCGAGCGACTGAACATGCGTAACGGCCTGCGCCGTGCGCTGGAGCTGGGGCAGTTTGTGCTGCACTACCAGCCCCAGGTGGATCTGGCCACGGGCCGTGTCTTTGGCGTGGAGGCCCTGATCCGCTGGCAGCACCCCGAGTGGGGGCTGGTGCCGCCCGGCAAATTCATCCCGGTGGCCGAGGACAGCGGTTTGATCGTGCCCATCGGCGACTGGGTGATTGCCGAGGCCTGTCGTCAGGCGGTGGCCTGGTCGGACAAGGGCCTGCCGCCGATGACGGTGGCCGTGAACCTGTCTGCGCTGCAGTTCAAGCGCGGCGAGGTGGAGTCCGTGGTGTCGCAGGCCTTGGTCGCATCGGGCCTGCCACCGGCGCAGCTGGAGCTGGAGCTGACCGAGTCGGTGCTGATCAGCGATGTGGAGAGCGTGGAGACGCGCCTGAAGGCACTGAAGGCCCTGGGCGTGAAGCTGGCCATCGACGATTTCGGTACGGGCTACTCCAGCTTGTCCTACCTGAAGCGTTTTTCAGTCGACAAGCTCAAGATCGACCAGAGTTTCGTGCGGGATCTGGAGCGCCACCCGGAAGATGTGGCCATCGTGCGCGCCATCATCCAGATGGCCAAGGGCCTGGGTCTGAGCACCATCGCCGAGGGCGTTGAAACGCTCGCCATGATGCAGCACCTGCGTGCCCTGGGCTGCCTGGAAGGGCAAGGCTACTGGTTCGCCAAGCCCATGCCTGCTCCCGCGTTCGAGGACTGGCTGCGCCAGACCCTGGACCACGGCACGCTCAAGCGGGTCACCGAAGCGGCCTGAGCCGCTTCATTCGTTTCCTCAGGCCTTCTTGGCGTAGGCCGAGCACCAGCCCTTGGCATTGACCTGCTTGCCGCCGACCAGCGGGCAGGCGCCCCAGGCGTCACCGGCCTTGCCCTGGAAGAACTGGCAATTGCCACAGACGCTGCCGGCCTTGTAGGTGGGGTACTTCTTGGCATCCACCTTGGTGGCGTCGTGCTTGTAGCCCAGGCCGGTGGCGGTCGGGTCCTTTTCGTCCACCTTGGGGGCGTCCGCGGCGCGTGCCTGGCCCATCACCGACAGGGCGGCTGCGGCGGGCACGATGGTCATCATGAATTGGCGACGGCTGGTCATGGTGTGTTCTCCATTGAGTGGGGGAAGGTTAAAAGTGGTTTGAATCCACTTTGACTCATTTTCGACCCGCCATTGGCCAATGGATGTCGCGACAATGGATCAAGCGAATTCAATTTGAGTTCAATCAAGATTCGAGGTGCGCCATGTCCGAAGAAGTGAGATCCATCAAGGAAGACGCCATCGTCCCTCGCTACCGCAGCAGTGCAGCGGCCCGCATGGTCAACATCACGGTTGCCACCCTGCGCGTGTGGGAGCGGCGTTACCAGGTGGTGGGGCCGGTGCAGACGGCATCCGGCCAGCGGCTCTACTCCAGCCAGGATGTGCGCCGGCTGGTGTTGATCAAGCAACTGGTCAACCGAGGGCACAGCATCGGCATGCTGGCGCGCATGGAGACCGCCAGCCTGCAGGACCTCATGGATGAGGCGGACCAGACCGAGAGCGTGCTCAATGGGGACGTCGCCTTGCCGGCGCTGGTCGCCAACCCGGCGATCGACACGGGCCCGGAAGAGCTGCGCGTCTTGCTGGTGGGCAAGGATGCGGCCTTGCACTGGGCCAATGTGTTGCACGGTTTCGAGGGGGTCAAGCTGGTCAAGTCCATTGACGGCAGCCCCGCTTCAGAGCTCTCCATCAAAGGTGTGAAGGCCGACGTGTTGCTGGCCGATCTGTCTGCGCTGCACATGGACACGGTGGACTGGCTGATACGGCTGCAGCGGGTCGTCGGCGCCCGCCAACTGCTGGTTGTCTATGGCTTTGCCAGCACCCAGGTGACCGGCGCTTTGCATGCACGTGGCGCCATCCTGAGGCGCACGCCGGTGCCGGCCGTGGAACTCATGCAGGCCATGATGGATGCGGCACGCGGCTGGCGCAGTGTGGCGCGTGGCTTGAGGCATGTGCCTGACCCCGCGCCTGCACCGCGCTTTGATGCAGGCGCGCTGGCTGGCCTGGTGCAGGCCATGCCCCGGGTGGCCTGCGAGTGCCCGCAGCACCTTGCCCACCTGGTGACCATGCTGGGCCAGTTCGAGGCTTACAGCGCCGATTGCGAAAGCCGGGAACCGGCCGACGTGGCACTGCACGCTTACCTGTACCGCGTGGCCGGGCACGCGCGCGCCCTCATGGAAGAAGCGCTGGTGACCCTGGCTCAGGCCGAGGGTGTGGCCTTGCCTCAGGCCACGGCCTGATCGTCATCCTCGGTGTCTTCGCCCAGGAAGCCGCCGCTTTGGTGTGCCCACAGGCGCGCGTACAGGCCACCCTTGGCCAGCAGCGAGGCATGGTCGCCTTCTTCGACGATGCGGCCCTGGTCCAGCACGATGAGCCGGTCCATGGCCGCGATGGTGGACAGCCGGTGCGCGATGGCCACCACGGTCTTGCCCTCCATCAGGCGGTAGAGACTGGCCTGGATGGCGGCCTCCACCTCGGAGTCCAGCGCGCTGGTGGCCTCGTCCAGAAGCAGGATGGGGGCGTCCTTGAGCATCACGCGGGCAATCGCAATGCGCTGGCGCTGGCCACCTGAGAGCTTCACGCCGCGCTCACCCACATGAGCATCGTAGGCCGTTCGGCCCTTGGGGTCGCTCAAGGTCTGGATGAAGTCGTGTGCCTCGGCCTTGATGGCGGCCTGCACCATGTCCTGCTCGGTGGCGTCCGGGCGGCCGTACAGGATGTTGTCGCGCACCGAGCGGTGCAGCAGCGAGGTGTCCTGCGTGACCATGCCGATCTGCGCCCGCAGGCTGTCTTGCGTGACCTGGCTGATGTCCTGGCCATCGATCAGCACCTGCCCACCTTCGACGTCATAGAAGCGCAGCAGCAGGTTCACGATGGTGGACTTGCCTGCACCAGAGCGACCCACCAGGCCAATCTTTTCGCCAGGCTGGATGTGCAGGTTGAGGCCGTCGATCACCGTGCGCTCGCCGCCGTAGGCGAAGCGCACGTTCTGGAAGCGGATGTCGCCGTGCTGCACTTTTAGCGCCTTGGCATGCGGCTGGTCCAGCACCGTGTGTGGTCTGGCCAGGGTGGTGATGCCATCCTGGATCGTGCCGATGTGCTCGAACAGCATGGCCACTTCCCACATCATCCAGTGTGAGATGCCATTGAGTCGCAAGGCCATGGCGGTGGCGGCGGCCACGGCACCGATGCCCACCTGCCCATGGCTCCACAGCCACAGGGCCAGGCCCGTGGTGCTCAGGATGAGCAGCATGCTCAGCGAATGGTTGATGACCTCGAATCCGCTGACCAGGCGCATCTGGCCGTACACGGTCTTCATGAACTCCTTCATGGCCGATTGCGCGTAGGCGGCTTCACGGTTGGCATGCGAGAACAGCTTGACCGTGGCGATGTTGGTGTAGGCATCGGTGATGCGGCCGGTCATGGTCGAGCGGGCATCGGCCTGTTCCTTGGACTTGCGCGCCAGCCTGGGCACGAAGTAGCTCACCGAGATCACGTACAGCGTCAGCCAGCCCAGGAAGGGCATGATCAGCCACAGGTCGAAGCGGCCTACCACCACGGTCATGGTCACGAAGTAGATGGCCACGAAGACCAGGATGTCGGCGACGATGAAGCAGGTGTCGCGGATGGCAATGGCCGTCTGCATCACCTTGGTGGCCACGCGCCCGGCGAACTCGTCCTGGTAGAAGCCCATGCTCTGGCCGAGCATGAGGCGGTGGAAGTTCCAGCGCATCTTCATCGGGAAGTTGCCGGCCAGTGCCTGGTGCTTGATCACCGTCTGCAGCAGCACGGCCAGCGGGCTGGCCAGCAGGATGAGGGCCAGCACAAGCAGCTTGTCGCGAGACTGCGTCCACAGTTGGGCGGGCGGCACCTGGCTGAGCCAGTCCACCACGCTGCCCAGCATGTTGAACAGCAGGGCCTCGAACGCGCCGATGGCCGCGGTGAGCGTGGTCATGCCCAGGATGAAGCGGCGCTGCCCATGCGTGCCGGCCCACACGAAGGCCAGAAAGCCTTTGGGCGGCACCGCTGGGGGCGTATCGGGGTAGGGGTCGATCAGTCTTTCAAACCAGCTCAGCACGGCAGGGGCTCCGCAAGGGCGCCACGCGCCCATAAGCGCCCAAGGGTACCGTGTTTGCGCCTGCGCGGCGCACGGTGGCCTATTTGGCGCTGACGGCGGCCTGCTGCATGGGCGATCCCACCTTCAGGTGCTGGTCACTGTCGGCCATGGCGGCCAGCAACTGCCGGGCGTTTTCCTTGCCGACGGCCGCTTCGGCCAGCAGGAACCCGCCGACTTCGCCCACGCCCACCACAAGGTCGGCGCCAGCCGCTTCGAGGTACACACGCTGACCGGGGTCGAGCAATTCGGCAATGATGCGGGCGTCGCGGTTGCTGGTGCGTGCCACCATGCAGTTGACGGCGGTCAGCGCGTCGGCGTTCTGCTTTTCTGCATAGTTGGCCAGCACCACGATGGTGGCGGCTTGAGGCAGGCAGGCACGCTCTACGCACTCGCCGCGGATGGGGTAGCTGGCCCGCGTGAACAGCAGCAGCGGGTCATCGATCGGCTTGTGGTCCAGATCGGCCATGACCACGATGGGCGCGTGCGCAAAGCGCGCTTCGTGGCGAAGGTTGCGGATGATCTGCGGCCCCTTGATGTTCCAGCCAACGATGACGATGTGTTCGCTCAGCTTGTGCATTTTCAACCCCATGTCTTCCTTGACCTTGCGCTCGATGAGGACAGCGGCCGCCAGCGCGCACAGCAAGGCGGTCAGCAGTTTGGACAGGATCAGGGCAATGCCCACGACGATGCGCCCGGGCAAGGTAACGGGCTGCACGGCCGAATCCCCGGAGGTCGTCATCGTGACCAGGATGCCGTAGAAGGCTTCGCCGAAGGAATGAACGCGCGCGCTGTGCCCCGACTCGAAGTAGTAGACCAGCGCGGCGCCGGCCACCCACATGAGGATGAAGATGCCGGTCAGCTCGACGATGAAGCGGTAGCGTGCCACCGCCATCAGCCGCATGAACAGGGCCAGAAGGCTGGTCCGCGAAGTCACCATGGGCAGGCTCCAACGCAAGATGGGGTGGAACCAGTCTACGGCCAGTACCCGGGGGGCTGGCAAGCGTAAGTACCTAGGCCGGTCCTTGCCTGTGTGACATGTTCAATAGATTTCCGGCACGATCATGCTTTGCGGCACCGGCTGGCGGATGTAGTCCTCGCGGCGCTCGCGCGGCGGCAAGCCCACAGGCGGGTGCTCGATTTCGTGATACGGCATTTGCTGCAGCAGATGGTGGATGCAGTTCAGGCGTGAGCGCTTCTTGTCCACGGCCTGCACGACCCACCAGGGCGCCTCGGGGATGTGGGTGCGCTCCAGCATCACCTCCTTGGCCCGCGTGTAGTCTTCCCAGCGTCGGCGGCTTTCAAGGTCCATCGGGCTGAGTTTCCACTGCTTGAGCGGGTCCTGGATGCGGGCCAGGAAGCGCGCCTCCTGCTCATCGTCCGACACGGAGAACCAGTACTTGATGATGCGGATGCCACTGCGCACCAGCATCTTCTCGAACTCGGGCACGGAGCGGAAGAACTCTTCGAGCTCATCGTCGCTGCAAAAGCCCATCACGCGCTCGACGCCGGCGCGGTTGTACCAGCTGCGGTCAAACAACACGATCTCGCCGGCGGCGGGCAGGTGGGCCACATAGCGCTGGAAGTACCACTGGGTCTTTTCGCGGTCGTTGGGGGCGGGCAGGGCGGCCACTCGGCACACGCGCGGGTTCAGCCTTTGGGTGATGCGCTTGATGGCGCCGCCCTTGCCGGCCGCATCGCGCCCCTCGAACAGCACGACCACACGCTCGCCTGTGTGCACCACCCAGTCCTGCAGTTTGACGAGCTCGCCTTGCAGGCGAAACAGCTCGCGGAAGTACATGCGGCGGGTGTCGCGGGCCTCCGGGCTGAGCGCCAGCGTGTCGCCGGCCAGCAGGCGATCGTCGATCTCCATCTCCAGCTCTTCGTCGTAGCTGTCGATGACGTCATCCTGCAGGCGGCGCAGCAGATCCGGGTCGATGGGGGGGATGGGGTGGGTCATGGAGCGCTTCGGAACGTGAATGCAAACGGAATAAGCTGCCACGCTGGCGTGTCAGTTTGATGATTGGGTGATTTCTGCACATCTGTGCACATAATCGCCACCTGTCGCTTTTTTTTGGGGCGCTGGCCCCTCTTGCCATGTTTCATCGGATTTTGTCCTTCATCAAGGGTGTGCTGGCCAGCGTCGTGCTGACCATCAACATCGTGGTGGCCTTTTCCTTGGTTTTTCCCCTGGCGCTGGTCAAGCTGGTGCTGCCTTTCCGCTTCGTGCGGCTGGTGGTGGACTTCATCCTGGCCAACATCGCCGAGACCTGGATCGCCGTCAACAGCATGTGGATGGCCGCGGTGGGCCGCACGCGCTGGCATGTGCAGGGTGACACCCAGTTCAAGTACAAGGGCTGGTACCTGGTCAGCAGCAACCACCAGAGCTGGGTCGACATCCTGGTGCTGCAGAAGGTGTTCAACCGCAAGATCCCGCTGCTGAAGTTCTTCATCAAGCACGAGTTGATCTATGTGCCGCTGATGGGCCTGGCCTGGTGGGCGCTGGACTTCCCCTTCATGAAGCGCCGCGGCGGGGCCAGTGCCAAGAAGGATCTGGAGACGGCGCGCAAGGCCTGTGAGAAGTACAAGGTGATCCCCACCTCGGTGATCAGCTTCATGGAGGGCACGCGCTACACGCCGGCCAAGGCCAAGGAGCAGAAGACGCCTTACAAGCACCTGCTCAAGGCCAAGACCGGTGGCGTGGGCATGGCCCTGGAAACCATGGGTGAGTTGTTCAACTGCATGGTGGACGTGACCATCGTCTACCCCAAGGGGGTGCCCACGTTCGTTGACCTGCTGACCGGCAACATCGATGACGTGATCGTGTCCGTGCGCTCGGTGCCCATCCCCAAGGACGTGCTGGTCAATGAAAACGGCGACCCGCCTTCACGCGCCCACCTGCAGCAGTGGATCAATGACCTCTGGCAAGCCAAGGACCATGAGATCGACCGCCTGACGGCGGACTTCAAGGCCAGGAAGCTGAAGTAAGCGGCGTGCTGGCGGCCGCTGCCGGCTTCAACAAGGGCTGCCGCAGCCTGTCGAACTCGGCAGGTGCAACGTACTGCAGCAGCTCCTTGCCTTCGCTGTCAAGCGCGAGATCCAGGCCTTTGGCCGGGTAGAGAAAGTGCTCCAGATGCCCGTTGCTGCGCACACGCTCGGCGGGTGTGCCGAAGCGGGCCACCACCGTGTCGGCATCCAGGTTGGCCTGAGGGATGAAGCTCAGCGCGGTGATGGGCGCCTTCAAAGCAGTTTCCAGGTCGGCCGGCGTCAAGGTGTACTTGCGCGTCGTGCTCTCCATGAACTCGGACTTGATTGCGCGCTCACGCATGGCGCGGATGTCGTCTCGGTTGAGTTGGGCGGTGATCACGACCTTGCCCGTGATGAAGCCGGCAGAGGCCGGGTCCACGAAGGCTTCCAGCACGCCATCTTCACCCGGTGCGGCAATGATGGCGATCTGCATGGCTTCACCCCATTGCTGTTGTGCATCGGCCAGGGTGCTGGCGCCCTGACCCAAACCAGCGGCCGCTGCGGAGGGTGCCAGGGTCAGGCCCATGACCTTGCTGGCACCACCGGGCAGGATCTCAACCTGCCAGGGCAGGCCGCCAGCCTTGGCACTGATGCGCGCCGTGTCCTGCGGCGCGAGCAGGTCGTGCCCGACAACGATCAGCGCGCCCAGTGCCAGCGAGGCTGCCACCAGGCCACTGACGATCGATACCTTGTTCATGTCTTGTAGCTTTGATCTGTTCGGTCGAGTTTGCGGATGAGGGCTGGCCACACGAAGCTGCCGCCCATGCCATCGGTTTGCACCTTCATCGCGTGGGCCACCCCTTGCAGGATGAGCGGGTTGACCTCGGTCAGCTCGGCGCCGCCCGATTGTGCTGCCAGCTGGATCTGGCAGGTCGACTCGAAGATGTACATGCTCAGGAAAGCGTCTGCGATGGTGCGACCCACCGTGAGCAGGCCGTGGTTGCGCAGCATCAGGAAGTTCTTGTTGCCCAGATCAGCCTGCAGGCGGGGCTTTTCTTCTTCGCGGAAGGCCACGCCCTCGTACTCATGGTAGGCCAGGGAGGCCAGCACAAAGGTGCTCTGCTGCGAGATGGGCAGCACGCCGTTCTTTTGCGCCGACACGCCCACGCCAGCGCGTGTGTGGGTGTGCAGCACGCAGCCCGCGTCTTCGCGCACCGCGTGAACGGCGCTGTGGATGGTGAAGCCGGCCGGGTTGACGAAGAAGGGCGAGTCAGACAGCTTGTTGCAGTGCTGGTCAACCTTGACCAGGCTGGAAGCTGTGATCTCGTCGAACATCAGCCCATAGGGGTTGATGAGGAAGGCATGCTCGGGGCCGGGGATGCGCGCCGAGATGTGGGTGAAGACCAGGTCGCTCCAGCCGTACATCGCCACCAGGCGGTACGCCGCGGCCAGGTCCACGCGCAGCTGCCACTCTTCGGGGCTGACCTTGTCCTTCAGGGAGGGGATGTCCATGCTTGTCTCCTGTGTGTGAACCACAGCTTACTGGAAGGTGCCTTGATGGCTTTGCCGCAGGAGGTTCTTTTGCACCTTGCCCATGGCATTGCGTGGCAGATCGGGTACCGTGAAGATGCGCTTGGGCACCTTGAAGCCAGCGATGGTGTCTTTGAGCTTCTGGATGAGCGCCCGCTCCTGCACCGTTTGCCCCGGCTCGACCACGATGACGGCGACCACGCCTTCGCCAAAGTCGGGGTGTGGCACGCCGATCACGGCAGATTCGACCACGCCAGGCTGCTTGTCGATGAGGGCTTCGACCTCGGCGGGGTAGACGTTGAAACCGCCTGTGATGATGAGGTCCTTCGCGCGGCCTGAGAGGTGCACATACCCGTGTTCATCGATGTGGCCGACATCCCCTGTGCGGAACCAGCCATCAGGCGTGAAGGCTTCGGCGGTTTTGTCGGGCATGCCCAGGTAGCCGCCAAACACGTTGGCGCCCTTGACCTCGACCTGTCCTATCGCTTGCGCAGGCAAGACCTCGCCTTGTTCGCCGACGATGCGCAAGCCCACGCCGGGCAGCGGGCGGCCGACGCTGCCAGGGATCCGTGGGCCTTCATGTGCGCGGCAAGGGTTGGAGCACAGCATGCCGGTTTCGCTCATGCCGTAGCGCTCCAGGATGGTCTGGCCCGTGCGCTGGGTGAAGGCCTCGTGCGTGGCGGTGAGCATGGGCGCCGAGCCGCTCACGAACAGGCGCATGTGCTGTGTGGCTTGCGGTGTGAGGCCCGCATCGTGCAGCAGGCGCACATACATGGTGGGCACGCCCATGAACACGCTGGCGCGTGGTCCCTGTGTGGCCTTCATCTCGCGCAGCACGGTGGCAGGGTCGAACGCGCCAAGCCAGCGCATGGGCGTGCCCGAGAGCAAGGCGCAGTGGCAGGCCACGAACAGCCCGTGGATGTGGAAGATGGGCAGGGCATGCAGCAGGCAGTCGTCCTGACGCCAGTCCCACAGGTTCAGCAAAGTGCGCGCATTGCTCCACAGGTTGTGGTGGCTGAGCATGGCGCCCTTGCTGCGGCCTGTGGTGCCCGATGTGTAGAGAATGGCCGCCAGATCGCCAGGCTGGGCCGTTGCGGGTTCGTGCTCGTCTTCCTGGTGTGCGGCGTGCGCGAGCAGGCTACCTGTGCGGTCTGATCCCAGTGTGAACAGGTGTTCGACATGGCCGTGTGCGGCCAGGGGGATCACCCATTCCTGATCGGCTGGGCGGCACACCAGCACAGCTGGGCGCGCATCGTTGACGAAGTAATTCAGCTCGTCCGCGCGGTAGGCCGGGTTCAGCGGCAGAAAGGCGCAGCCGGCGCGCAGCGTGGCCAGATACAGCATCAGGGCTTCGACGGATTTGTCCACGTGCGCGGCGACCACGGGCGGGCGGTCGTCCACGCCATGCAGCTTGAGGCTGTCCAGCAGATTGGCCATCATGGCCGTGGCACGGTCCAGGTCCTGCCAGGTGTAGGCCAGGCCCTGGTCGGTGAGGATGGCGGTGTCGGTCTGCGTGGCGGGCCACGCGGCGCGCAAGGCCGCAAACAGGTTCATGACTGAATCCTTCGGAGCAAGTGACAGCGGTGTGGGCAGGGGGAGCGCTGTGAGCCGCGCCCGCTGCGGCCTGCAGCTCAGGCAGCGTCGTTGGCCGCACGCAGGGGCGTGGGGGCGCTTGCTTCCATCTGCATCAGCTCGGCATGATAGAGCTGCACGCGGTTGCGGCCGTGGCGCTTGGCTGCATACAGCGCGGCATCGGCGTGGGCGAGCATGCCGTCCACATCGAGGTGGTTGGCATTCCACTGAACCGCGCCGATGGACACCGTGGCGTAGATGGTGCGGTCACCGACCTGAATGGGTGTTTCGTCCAGCGTGTGGCGGATGCGCTCCAGCGCAATCAGCGCTTCGCTCAAGGGCGTGTTGGTCAACAGCACGGCGAACTCTTCGCCCCCCACGCGGGCCGGCGTATCGGTGTCACGCAGCGATTCGCGCAACACGTCGGCGAACGCGTTGAGCACCGCGTCGCCTGCTGCATGGCCGTGGGTGTCGTTGATGTGCTTGAAGTGGTCCAGGTCCAGCAGGGCCACGGTCATCGGGGTGCCGTAGCGGCGTGTCTGGATGAGGCTGGTCTCGGCCACTTCAAAGAAGTGGCGGCGGTTGGCCAGGCCGGTGAGCGCATCGCGCGTGGCCAGGCGCAGCAATTCCTGCTCGGCCGTCACGCGGGCGTTTTCCTGGTCGCGGGCGTGGAACAAGGTACCCAGCGTGACGACCAGGGGCTCCAGCAGTTGCACCATCTGTTCGTCGAAGCCATCAGGCCGGTTGCCCAGCGCGATCATGCCCAGCACCTTGTTGTCAAAGCGAATGGGCATGCCCAGGAAGTTGCGCAGCGTGGGGTGGCCTTCGGGCGTGCCCTGGCTGGCGTGGTGCGTGCCAGGCTCGTTGGTCAGCACGATCTGGTTGTGCGTGACCACATGGCCGAACAGGTTGTCCAGGCGATGGAACTGCAGGCTCTCGGCGCGGCGCTCGTACTGGCCGTTGCGGACCTTGCCATGGCGCCAGTCCAGATCCGAGATCGTGGGCACCATCAGGTAAGGCTGGCCCTTGTCGTTGTACTGCACGATGCCGATGAAGCCGAACGTGCTCTCGCTGATGCGCAGCAAGGGCTCGAACAAGGCCTCGCACGCATCCTCCACATTGCGGTTGAGCAGGAAGCTGGTCTGGGCCTGGTTGAGCAAGTCCAGCAATTGGCGCTGGCGGTTGCGCAGAGACTCCTGGCGCTTGCTTTCGGTGATGTCAAGCAAGGTGCCCACGATGCGCCGAGGGCGCCCGCTGTCATCGCGCTCGACGGTGCGGCCGTAGCTTTGCACCCAGACGTAATGCCCCTTCTTGTGCCGGATGCGGTACTCCAGCGCGATGACGTCCATGCCCGGGTTGCGGTAGCTTTGCAAGGCCCGGTCGGTGTTGACGCGGTCATGCGGGTGCACCATGTCCATCCAGCTGTGGTTGTCGTGCTCGACCTCGTCTTCGCGGTAGCCCAGCATGCTGGCAGCGCGCGCGTTGATGATGAGTTCCTGCGTCTCGTTGTTGGCGTCCCAGGTGCCGATGCGGGCCGACTCGAGCGCGAGGTACAGCCGCTCCTTCGTTGCTTCGATGGACGACTCCAGCTGTTTCTGCCGGGTCAGGTCAAACAGATAGCTGCGGATACGCAGCAGGCGGCCGGCCTCGTCGTAGTCGGCCTTGTTGACCTGGTGCACCCAGCGCATGCCGCGCGTGGATGGCCGCAGTCGGAAGCTGATTTCCAGCACGGGCAGCAAGCCCTGGTGGTGGCTGCTCAGGCTGCTGCGCACGGCTTCCTGATCCTGCGGGTGCACGATGTCGGTATACGGTTGCCACTCGTGCAGTTCATAAGCCAGGCGTTTGCCAAAGATGTCCTTGAGGATGTCAGAAGATCGTGCGCCAGGATCGTTCGCTTGCTGTGGACCACATGCCCGCAGAAGCTCAGTTCACGGGGCCACTGGCTGCCCTCGGTGCCGTGGTGAGCGGCGAACCACAGCCGATCCTCATCGACCAGCGACACCACGCAGATGGGCACGTCGAGCACATTGGCTGCCAGTGAGGTGATTCGATCGAGTTCCTGGTCGCCATCCTGGTCTAGAAGGTTCAGGTCACGCAATGCCGTCAGTCTGAGGTCTTCATCTGGCGGGATGGGGGCAGCGGGCATTCAACAGGCTCCAGCAACTCGGCACGACAACTGAAGCCAAGATGTTACGCAGAAAGTCCGCCACACAGATAGGGAAATTCACGCCAGAAGCATGGGCGCAGAAGCCAAAAATCGCTGTCCGTTTGATGCGTTCAATTCTCCATTGACGAATGGCGACAGCGGGCTTTACATCGCGAAACGCAAGCGCTCTTGAACTTGCGCGCTGCGGCCTGATCTCAAGGTGTCAACTCATGGAGGCGGTTCATGCACATGACACGCTACTGGATGACCGGTTGCATGGCCTTGATCCTGCTGGTGGCAGGGCGCTGGCCTCAACGTGATGACCTGGAAGACGAGCACCTGCGTCAGCGCACGCGCGTGACGTTGACCAGCAAGTACGACGTGGACGAAACCGCACGGCAGATCGAGCGTTCGGTTCGTCGCAATGGCCTGCCGGTGGTGTTGAACACCTCGGTGAAGCCGCCCGATGGCGTCGCGCCTGGCCTGGGCGAGGCCAGGGTGCTGGTTTTGGGGGATGAGAGCGGCCACACGCCTGTTCTGCAAATGCAGGGCCAGGCCCGACCGGAGTTGCCGTGGACGGTGGTGATCCGCCCGCGGGCCGACGGTCAGGCTGAGGTGCTGTTGACCGACCCTGGGGGGCTGGCACCGCCGGAGGGCGTGTCCGAGCAGACCTTGCAGAAGGTGGCCGATCTGCCAGGCATGCTCAAGGCGGTGCTGAGCTGAGCGGCTTCAGACGTCGATGGCTTGCGCCGAGCCAGCCTGTTTGCGCAGCTCGAACTTCTGGATCTTGCCGGTGGAGGTCTTGGGCAATTCACCGAAGACCACGGCGCGCGGGATCTTGAAGCCGGCCAGGTGCTGGCGGCAGTGGGCAATGATGTCTTCGACGGTGACCTGGGCGCCGGCCTTCAACTCGATGAAGGCGCAGGGCGTTTCGCCCCATTTTGGGTCCGGCTTGGCCACCACGGCGGCGGCCATCACGGCGGGGTGGCGGTACAGCACGTCTTCGACCTCGATGGATGAGATGTTTTCCCCACCCGAGATGATGATGTCCTTGCTGCGGTCCTTGATCTTGACGTAGCCGTCGGGGTACATCACGGCCAGGTCACCGGTGTGGAACCAGCCGCCTCGGAAGGCGTCCTGCGTGGCCCTGGGGTTCTTGAGGTAGCCCTTCATCGTGATGTTGCCGCGGAACATGATCTCGCCCATGGTCTCGCCATCAGCGGGCACGGGCTGCATGGTGCCCGGGTCCATCACGGTGACATTGCGCTGCAGGTGGTAGTTGACGCCCTGGCGTGCGTTCAGTCGGGCGCGTTCGCCCACGTCGAGCTTGTCCCAGTCTTCGTGCTTGACGCACACGGCGGCCGGGCCATAGATCTCGGTCAGGCCGTAGACGTGCGTGAGGTCGAAGCCCAGTTGCTCCATGCCTTCGATCATGGCGGCGGGTGGCGCGGCGCCGGCCACCATGGCCTTGACCTGGTGCGTGATGCCTTGCTTGAGTTCAGCGGGGGCTGCAACCAGCGCGCCGTGCACGATGGGGGCGCCGCAGTAGTGGCTTACCTTGTGCGTGCGGATGGCGTCGAAGATGGCTTTCGGGTCCACGCGGCGCAGGCACACGTTGACGCCCGCGCGTGCGGCCACCGTCCAGGGGAAGCACCAGCCATTGCAGTGGAACATGGGCAGCGTCCACAGGTAGACGGCGTGCTTGGGCATGTCCCACTCCAGGATGTTGGAGATGGCGTTCATGGCCGCGCCCCGGTGGTGGTAGACCACGCCCTTGGGGTTGCCGGTGGTGCCCGAGGTGTAGTTCAGGCTGATGGCCTGCCACTCGTCAGCGGGCATCTGCCATTCGAAATCAGGCGAGCCGCTGGCCACGAGTTCGTTGTAGGTGAGGCTGCCGATGCGCTGCACATGGCCTGTGTAGAGCGCGTCTTCGGTGTCGATGACCAGGATGTCACGCTGCGTTTGACGCAGGCTGATCGCCTTGGCCATGACGGCGGCGAACTCCGGGTCGACGATCACGGCCTTGGCCTCGCCGTGGTCCAGCATGAAGGCCAGGGCCTCGGCATCCAGCCGGGTGTTGAGGGTGTTGAGCACCGCGCCTGCCATGGGGATGCCAAAGTGAGCTTCCACCATGGGCGGCGTGTTGGGCAGCATGACGGCGACGGTGTCGCCCAGCCCGATGCCGCGCTGGCTCAAGGCGCTGGCCAGTTGGCGACATCGCGCATAGGTCTGCGCCCAGGTCTGGCGTAGATCGCCGTGAATGATCGCCAGCCTTTCAGGGTAGACGGCGGCCGTGCGCTCGATGAAAGACAGGGGGGTGAATGCAGCGAAGTTGGCGTCGTTGCGAGACAGGTCTTGCTCGTAGATGTGGCTCATGCAGGTCTCCTTGTGGGAGCCGACATCCTGCCGCAGAAAACCCTTGTTTCAAACAGGGATAGTCAGGGATTTGCGCAGTTTGCGCGCTTTGCCGTTTTCAGATGCCGGCAGAATCCGCAGATTCGGACGCGCCTTCGGCCACCACCTTGATGCGCGCGCCGTGCACGCTCACGACCTGGCCTGCCCGGATCTTGGCCGTCTTGCGCAACTCGTCCTGACCATCGACCTGCACGCGTCCTTCGGCCACCATGGTCTTGGCCCGCCCGCCACTGTCGGCGAGGCTGCAGGCCTTGAGCAGCTTGTCCAGGGTGATGAATTCGCCGCGGAGCTCGAAGGTGATTTGCTGAAGTGGAGGCATGAGACAGGAATCAGGGTTGTTGCGTAAGCGGCGGACGTGTGAACGCTTGCACGGACAGTGCACAATCGCGGGATTGTGGGCCGCTGTGTATTCAGATACCGTGCAGCCCTGGTTTCGAGGCTCCGGGTGGCACCTGCCGCGAGGGGCTCCATTGTCCCCTTTCGGGGCGGTCGTGACGATTCATGAAAAGAACTGATTTGGTAAAAAGCCTGGGTCTGAAGATTCGCGGGCAGATGCAGCAAGCGGGGACGCCGGGGCGTTTCGCACAAGGGTCTGCCGCCTTGCCTGATCGCCGCGAACAGCGCAAGATGGATCAGGCTGCCGGTCTGGTGCCGTTTGCCGTCAAGCTGCACAAGGATCTTGTCAGCCAGTTGCGTGAGATGGCCGAGCGCGATGGCGTGGACCTGAACGTCCTGACGGACCAACTGATCCGCGCGGGCATGGGCGCCAAGGGTGAGGATGCGCCGGCTGTGAAGGCATCAGTCAAAGCCGCGCCTGCTGCAAAGAAAACCAAAACCGCCCCTGTGACGGCGGCTGAAGAAGTCAAGAAGGCACCGGCCAGGAAAGCCGCTGCCAAGAAAGCGCCAGCCAAGAAGGCACCCGCCACGAAAGCTGTCAAACCCAAGGCCTGAGCGCCGGCTGATCTGACCGATGGAGACAAGCATGAACAGAGCCAATATGCACATCGTTGACCCCCACACCGGCGAATCCAACCCTGCTGACATCCAGCGCGTATTCGAGTCGCAACTGGCCACGGCGACCGCCTGGCGCGAATCGACCGTTGCCGAGCGCATCGCCCGCCTCAAGAAGCTGCGCGACGCGATGATGGCCCGTCGCGATGATTTCTACAAAGCCTTCCAGCTGGACTATCGCAAGCCGGCGTCCGAGGTCGAGGCCACCGAGTTCATGCCGGTGCTCGACGAAATCCGCCATGCCATCGGCAGCCTCAAGAAATGGGCGACACCCAAGCGCGTGTGGCCCACGATGGCCACCATGTTCACGCAAAGCTGGATCGAGTACCAGCCGCGCGGCCGCTGCCTGATCATCGCGCCCTGGAACTTCCCGCTCAACCTGTGCTTCGGCCCGCTGGTGTCGGCCCTGGCTGCGGGCAACACGGTCATCCTCAAACCCTCCGAGATGACGCCGGCTGTGAGCGCCGTGATGGCCGAGGTGATCGCCGAGGTCGTCCCGAGCAACGAGGTGGCCTTGTTTGAAGGCGCCTTGCAGACCTCGCAAGCCCTGCTGGAGCTGCCCTTCGACCACATCTTCTTCACCGGCTCGCCTGCCGTGGGCAAGGTCGTGATGGCGGCCGCTGCCAAGCACCTCACCAGCGTGACGCTGGAGCTGGGTGGCAAGTCGCCCGTGATCGTCGATGAGTCGGCTGACCTGAAGCTGTCGGCCCAGACCCTGCTGTGGGGCAAGTTCACCAACTGCGGCCAGATCTGCGTGGCGCCTGACCACCTGTATGTGCACGAGTCCGTGAAGGACCGTTTCGTGCAGGCTTGCCGCGACGTGATCGCCGAGCGCTTCGGTGCCACACCCGAAGCCCAGCGCAAGAGCCCTGACTTCACCCGCGTGATCAACCAGCGCCACACCCAGCGCATTGCCGGCCTGCTGCAGGACGCCAAGGACAAAGGCGCCAAGGTGTTGGCCGGTGGCGATGTGGACATCGCCGGTTGCTACATCTCGCCCACGCTGATCGAGCAGGTGCCGGCCAACGCCAGCATCATGTCGGAGGAAATCTTCGGCCCGGTGCTGCCCGTGATCACCTACCGCGACATCAGCGAAGTGGTGCGCCAGATCAACGCCGCACCCAAGCCCCTGGCCCTGTACATCTTCAGCAAGAACAAGGCACGCATGCGCCAGATCCTGGCCCAGACCAGCTCGGGCGGCGTGGCCATCAACCACGTGGTGCTGCACTACGCGCACGGCAACCTGCCGTTTGGTGGCGTGAACAACTCCGGCATCGGCAGCGCCCACGGCGAGTTCGGCTTCAAGGCCTTCTCGCATGAACGTGCGGTGCTGAAGTCCGGCCCGGTGCTGATGGCCAAGATGTTCTTCCCGCCGTACACCGGCCTGAAGCAGAAGCTGATCCGCTGGACAGTGGATTCCCTGCGTCTGCCCTCGCTGTTCTGACCGATAATCCGCACGCCTGATCATCCCGGCCCGCCTACATGGCGGGCTTTTTGCATGTCGCGAAGCTCGTGGATACCTTCATTCAACAACTGATCAACGGCCTGGTGCTGGGCAGCATGTATGCCCTGGTGGCGCTGGGCTACACCATGGTCTACGGGATCATCAACCTCATCAATTTCGCCCACGGTGAGGTGCTGATGGTGGGGGCCCTGGTGAGCTGGACGGTGGTGACCCACCTGGAGGGCAGCGGCCTGCCCGGTTGGGCCTTGCTGGCCTTGTCGCTGGTGGTGGCCATGCTGGCCTGCATGGCCTTGAATTACGTGATCGAGAAGCTCGCTTACCGGCCCTTGCGCAATGCGCCGCGTCTGGCGCCGCTGATCACGGCCATGGGCATGTCGCTGCTGCTGCAGACCCTGGCCATGATCATCTGGAAGCCCGACTACAAGCCTTACCCGATCCTGCTGCCTGACGAGCCCTACGAGATCCTGGGCGCCACCATCAACATGGTGCAGATCCTCATCCTGGCGGTGACGGCGGTGACGCTGGCTGGCCTGATGTTCCTGATCAACGGCACGAAGCTGGGCCGGGCCATGCGCGCCACGGCCGAGAACCCGCGCGTGGCGCAGCTGATGGGCGTGCAGCCCGACAAGGTCATCTCGGCGACCTTCATCATCGGTGCGGCCCTGGCGGCCTTGGCTGGTGTGATGTGGGCGGCCAATTACGGCTCGGTGCAGCACACCATGGGCTTCCTGCCGGGCCTCAAGGCCTTCACGGCGGCCGTGTTCGGTGGCATCGGCAACCTGGGCGGCGCCATGGTGGGCGGCATCCTGCTGGGTGTCATCGAGGCCATGGGTGCTGGCTACATCGGTGACCTGACGGGCGGCGTGCTGGGCAGCAACTACCAGGACATCTTCGCGTTCACGGTGCTGATCCTGGTGCTGACCTTGCGGCCGCAGGGCCTGCTGGGCGAGCGTGTGGCCGACCGGGCGTGAAGGGGCTGACGATGCAAAAGCGTTTTCAAACCTTCCTGATCTGCGCGGCGGCCTTGCTCGTGCTGCCGCTGCTGCTGCAAGGCTTCGGTGAGGCCTGGGTGCGCATCATCGACACGGCGCTGCTCTACATCCTGCTGGCGCTGGGCCTGAACATCGTGGTGGGCTTTGCCGGCCTGCTGGACCTGGGCTACATCGCCTTCTATGCGGTCGGTGCGTACATGTTTGCGCTGCTGGCCTCACCGCATCTCAGCGAGAACATCCCGGCCTTGGCGGCCATGTTTCCAGACGGGCTGCACACGCCCATCTGGCTGGCCATTCCCATTGCGGCCGGCGTGTCGGCGCTGGCGGGTGTGCTGCTGGGGGCCCCCACGCTCAAGCTGCGTGGCGACTACCTGGCCATCGTCACCCTGGGCTTCGGTGAAATCATCCGCGTGTTCATGAACAACCTGGATGCGCCCGTCAACATCACCAACGGGCCCAAGGGCATCAGCAGCATCGACGCCATCAGCGTGGGCGGGGTCAGCCTGGGGCAGCCCTGGCATGTGGCCGGCTTCACGCTGCCGTCGGTCACCTTGTACTACTACTTGTTCCTGGCCATCGTCGTGCTGGCCGTGATCGTGTGCCTGCGCCTGCATGACTCGCGCCTGGGCCGCGCCTGGCTGGCCATTCGGGAAGACGAGATCGCGGCCAAGGCCATGGGCCTGAACACCCGCAACCTCAAGCTGCTGGCCTTCGGCCTGGGCGCCACGTTTGGTGGGGTGTCGGGTGTGCTGTTTGCCAGCTTCCAGGGCTTTGTCTCGCCCGAATCCTTCAGCTTGCAGGAGTCCGTGATGGTGGTGGCCATGGTGGTGCTCGGCGGGCTGGGGCACATCCCCGGTGTGATCCTGGGTGCCTTCCTGCTGGCCGCTTTGCCGGAGGTGTTGCGCCATGTGGCCGGGCCTTTGCAAGCCATGACGGGCGGGCGCCTGGATGCGGCCATCCTGCGGCAACTGCTGGTGGCGCTGGCCATGATCGGCATCATGCTGATGCGGCCGCGCGGCTTGTGGCCATCGCCGCGCCATGAAGATCGCCTGATCCCGGATGAGGACGCTGAACTTGCGCAAAGGGGCCGCGCATGAGTCAGACCCTGTTGAGCGTGGCGGGCGTGTCCAAGCGCTTTGGCGGCGTGCAAGCCCTGAGCGAGGTCGGCCTGAGCATCACCGCAGGCCATGTGCATGGCCTGATCGGCCCCAATGGCGCGGGCAAGACCACCTTCTTCAATGTGATCACGGGCCTCGTACCGTCTGATCAGGGGCGTTTCGAACTGGCTGGCCAGGCCTACAAGCCGATAGCCGTGCACAAGGTGGCCCAGGCGGGTATCGCGCGCACTTTCCAGAACATCCGCCTGTTTGCCGACATGAGTGCGCTGGACAACGTGCGTGTGGGCCGCCATGTGCGGACCAAGGTGGGCTGGTGGCAGGCCCTGTTGCGCACCAAGGCCTTCACGCATGAAGAAGGTTTGATCACGCGTGACGCCATGGCGCTGCTCGAATTCGTGGGCCTGGCTGGCAAGGCCAGTTGGACGAACCGGCCGCCGGCATGAACGCCACCGAGAAAGTGCAGTTGCGCGAGCTGATCGAACGCATCCGCCAGCAAGGCCGTTCGGTGCTGCTGATCGAGCACGACGTGAAGCTGGTCATGGGCCTGTGCGACCACGTGACCGTGCTGGACCAGGGCAAGCTGATCGCGTCCGGCTCACCTGCGCAGGTGCAGCGCGATCCTGCGGTCATCGCGGCTTACCTGGGTGGGGCCCACCAGCCTGGCCCTTGATGCCGATGCACACGAGTCCTTCCAACATGTCTTCCGTGAACACGACCTCATCGACCCCGCTGCTGGCTGTGCGTGATCTCAGCGTGTCTTATGGCGGCATCAAGGCTGTCAAGCAGCTGAACATCGAGTTGCACCAAGGGGAACTGGTCAGCCTGATTGGTGCCAACGGTGCGGGCAAGAGCACCACGCTCAAGGCCATCTGCGGCCTGCTGGCGCCGCAGTCCGGCGAGGTGCTGTTCGATGGCCGCAGCATCAAAGGACAGGGCGCGTGGACGCTGGTTTCGCAAGGCCTGGTCATGGTGCCGGAAGGCCGCGGCATCTTCACGCGCATGAGCATCGACGAGAACCTGCGCATGGGGGCCTATCTGCGTAAGGACAAGGCCCAGATCGAGGCCGATACCGAGTCGGTCTACCAGCGTTTCCCGCGCTTGAAAGAGCGCCACAAGCAGCTGGCTGGCACCTTGTCGGGCGGCGAGCAGCAGATGCTGGCCATGGGCCGCGCCTTGCTGGCCAAGCCCAGGCTGCTTTTGCTGGACGAGCCTTCGATGGGCCTGGCTCCCATCATGGTCGACAAGATCTTCGAGGTGGTGCGCGACGTGTCGCAGCAGGGTGTGACCGTGCTGCTGGTCGAGCAGAACGCGCACCGCGCGCTGGAGATGGCCGACCGCGCCTATGTGCTGGATTCGGGTGAGGTGGCGCTGTCAGGGCCTGCCCGCGAGTTGCTGGGCAACCCGCAGGTGCAGGCGGCGTATCTCGGCGCGTGATCAGGCTTCCAGCGCCGCCACGATCTTCGCGGCCAGCGCCTTCAGATGGTTCTGGTCTGCCATCACGGTGGCGTGCGGGCGGCGCAGATCGCCAATCGAACCCGGGATCACATGGACGTGAAAGTGCGGCACGGTCTGGCCGGCACCGGGGCCGTTGAGCTGCATCAGCACCACGCCGTCGGCACCCAGGCCTTTCTTCTGCGCGTTGCCGATCTTGCGCACGGTGGCCATGCAGGCTTGCGCCGCGGCATCAGACAGTTCAAACAAGGTTTCGGCCGGCTCCTTGGGGATCACCAGCGCATGGCCATCCGTCTGCGGCATGATGTCCATGAAGGCCAGGGTGTGCTCGTCCTCGTACAGCTTGATGCAGGGGATCTCGCCGCGCAGGATCCTGGCGAAGATGTTGTTCGTGTCGTAGCTCATGCAGTGCTCCTTGAATGGTGGGGCGCAAAGGGCGAAACAGGTGGTTCAGGTCGAGGCCTTGTCGGCGGCGCTGGTGAAGGCATCGGCGTAGAAATACTCTTCTGGCAGGCCGGCCTTGGCGATGAAGTCCTCGCGGGCGGATTGCACCATGATGGGGGCGCCACAGGCATACACCTCGTGGCCAGACAGATCGGGCAGATCCGCCAGCACGGCCTGGTGGACGAAGCCGGTGCGGCCTGTCCAGTGGTCCTCCGGCCTGGCTTCAGACAGCACGGGCACGTACGTCAACCACGGCAGCTCGGCGGCCTGTTGCGCGGCCCAGTCATGCATGTACAGATCGGCCTTGCTGCGGCAGCCCCAGTACAGCGTGGTGGGGCGGCTGATGCCCTTGTGGCGCATGTCTTCGATGATGGCCTTGAGCGGCGCGAAGCCCGTGCCCGAGCCCAGAAGCACCACGGGGCGCTCGGATTCTTCGCGCAGGAAGAAGGTGCCGAACGGCCCTTCGACACGCAGGATGTCCTTTTCCTTCATGGTGCCGAAGACCTGATCCGTGAACACGCCACCTGGCATGTGGCGGATGTGCAGCTCGATGCCTTCGGGCCCGGCCTCCTTGACCGCATGGGGCGCGTTGGCCATCGAGTAGCTGCGGCGCTGGCCATCCTTGAGGATGAACTCGATGTACTGCCCGGCTCTGAAACCGAAGTTGTTGGTGGCCGGCAGTTGCAGGCGCAGCACCATCACATCGGGCGCCAGGCGGGTGAGGCGGGTCAGACGGGTGGGCATCTTGACCACGGGGTGATCGCCCATGCCGACCACCTGCTTGCATTCCAGCACCAGATCGGTCTGCGGGGTGGCACAGCAGGTCAGCATGTAGCCGTCGGCCTCTTCCTTGGGGCTCAGGGCCTTTTCCTGGTGCGCGCCATGGATCACACGGCCCTCGATCAACCTGCATTTGCACGAGCCGCAGGCGCCATCCTTGCAGCCATAGGGCAGGCCGATGCTGGCGTTGATGGCAGCACTCAACACCGTTTCGTCGCGCTGCATGGTGAAGCTGCGGTTGCTGGGGGCGATGGTGACGGAAAAACTCATGAACACAACCTCGGTCAAGATGGGTGCAAATGAGAACCGCCCGTACCTGAACAAGCGCGTGGCGGCCTCAGAATCACGGGGTCGATTTTCGCTCAGACTTTGAAGCCGCCCGCCATGTTCAATCCTCCACCCGCACGACACACCCGGTTTCGTCAGACGCGCGTGCTGATCGTCGGCTGCGGCGACGTGGGCCTGCGCGCTGCCAGGCAAGTGCTGCCACGTTGTCGCGTGCTGGCCTTGACCTCGCAGCCGGAGCGCGTGGGCCTGCTGCGCGAGGCTGGCATCGTGCCCTTGCTGGGCAATCTGGACCGGGCCGAGAGCCTGGGGAGGCTGGCCGGGCTGGCCACGCGCGTGCTGCATCTGGCACCGCCACCGGGTTCGGGCGCCACCGACCCGCGCACGGCCCGTCTGCTGGCAGCCTTGAGCCGGCGGGGTGGCGTGCAGACCCTCGTCTATGGCAGCACCACCGGTGTCTATGGCGATGCCCAGGGCGCCTTGTTCGATGAAACCCGGGCAGTGGCACCGGCCACCGATCGGGGGCGTCGCCGTGTGCATGCTGAAAGCCTGGTGCGGTGGTGGGGCCGCCGGCAGGTGCTGCAGTCCGGCACGCGCGCCAGCATCCTGCGCATCCCGGGGATCTATGCCCTTGATCGCGATGGTGGCGACCCACGTGAACGTGTGCGCAAGGGCAGCCCGGTGCTGACACCAGCCGATGACGTCTACACGAACCACATCCATGCGGACGACCTGGCACGTGCTTGCGTGGCGGCCCTGTGGCGTGGCAGACCAGGCCGAGTGGTGCACACCAGTGACGACACGGACATGCGCATGGGTGACTATGTCGACTGGGTCGCCGACCACTTCGGGTTGCCCAGGCCCCCCAGGTTGAGCCGTGCCGAGGCGGCGACCGCTCTGAGCCCGATGCAGCTGTCGTTCATGAGCGAGTCACGTCGCCTGCGCAACGATCGGCTCAAGCAGGAGCTGCGTGTGCGCCTGCGTTACCCATCGATACACAAGGGCCTGGCTTGAGGCCTGCTCGCGACAGGCGAGCCCCCTGTTCAGGGCCTTCTCCCTCTCATTGGGGTGTGGGCTGCGTGGCTGACGAGACGCGTGGGTGATATCTTCGCGCGTTTCATCATCCAATATTCAACAAGGGTTTGACCATGTCTCTCCGTCGTGCCGTGGCCGCTGCCAGCGTGGCCTTGATCACCATCCTGTCTGCCTCTGGCGTCCAAGCCTATGACCAGGTGGTCGTCTTCGGCGACAGCTTGTCCGACAACGGCAATCTGGCTCAGAAGTTTGGTGGGGCTGTGCCTGCAGCACCGTACGACAGTGGTCGATTCACCAACGGTGCCGTGGCCGTTGAAGTCATGGCGACCAAGCTGGGCTTGCCGCTGGTGGACTACGCCTATGGCGGCGCGCTGACCGGTACGGGCAACCAGTTCCAGGCGCAGAACCCGCTGGTGGCCAACACCGGCATGCTCAGCCAGGTGAACAACTACGTGGCTGGCGGTGCGGCCAACGCGCAATCGCTGTATGTGGTCTGGGGTGGTGGCAATGACTTCCTGGCCGCGATCTCGTCGGGCAGTTTCACGAACATGCCGTCTGTGGTGTCGACGGCGGTGAGCAATCTGGTGACCGAGGTGGGCACCTTGTACGGTGCGGGTGCGCGCGATTTTCTGGTGCCGTTGCTGCCTGATCTGGCTACCACGTACTACGGTACCTCCGGCGCCATCCCTGCCAGCTTGCTGACCTCGCTGTCCACCAGCTTCAACGGGGCCTTGACCACGCAGTTGAACAAGCTGCAGGCGGGCAGCGCCGGCATGAACCTGACCATTTTCGACACCCCCACCATGCTGGCCGGTGTGCGCGCAGGCCTGGCGGCGTCGGGTGGCAACACCACCGACCGCTGCTGGACGGGCGACTACACCGGCGCCAACAGCACGGCCCCGGTCTGCGCCAACCCCGATCAGTACTACCTGTTCGACAAGGTGCACCCCACGGCTTATGTGCATCAGGCGGTGGGCTCAGCCATGGCCACGGCCATGACCTCTGCGGTGCCCGAGCCCATGAGCAGCGGCCTGATGCTGGTGGGCCTGGTGTTCACTGGCCTGGCTGTGCGTCGCGCGCGCGCCTGAGCCGGTAGCCAAGCCAGCGCCTGCCCGAGCCAGGGCTCAGGTGGGCGCGGCCGTCTTGGGCTTGAACTTGCACCAGGCACTGACGCTGCACTCCCAGCAGCGCGGCTTGCGCGCCTGGCACACATAACGCCCATGCAGGATCAGCCAGTGGTGGGCGTGCAGCTTGAACTCCGCAGGGATGCGTTTGAGCAGCTTGAGTTCGACGTCCAGCGGCGTCTTGCCCGGGGCCAGGCCAGTGCGGTTGCCCACGCGGAAAATGTGCGTGTCCACCGCCATGGTGGGTTCGCCAAAGGCCACGTTCAGCACCACATTGGCTGTCTTGCGGCCCACGCCGGGCAGGGCTTCCAGGGCCTCGCGGGTGCGGGGCACTTCACCGCCGTGCAGCTCGATGAGCATGCGGCAGGTTTCCATCAGGTGCTTGGCCTTGCTCTTGTACAGCCCGATGGTCTTGATGTACTCACACAAGCCATCAAGGCCCAGATCCAGGATCTGTTGCGGCGTGTTGGCCACCGGGAAGAGTTTCGCCGTGGCCTTGTTGACCCCGACGTCGGTGGCCTGCGCTGACAGCAACACGGCCGTGAGCAGCTCGAAGGGCGTGCTGTAGGCCAGCTCGGTTTCCGGGTGCGGGTTGGCCGCTTGCAGGGTCTCGAAAAAGGCCTGGATGTCGGCCGGCTTCATCAGGGCAGTCATGGCTTGGGTGGCGGGGCCATGGGCTTGAGGTCGCCGCAGTCTGCGCCCAGCCACTTGGCATGGTGCTTCATGGTCACGGTCTGTGGCTGGCCGTTGCGCTGGCTGGTGATGCGGATGTTGCTGCTGTAAGAGGTGCTGTCGGTGAAGGTGGTGCTGCCTTCGCCTTCACTGACCGGCTGTGTGCAGCTGAACTTCCAGCTCCAGGTGTTGCCTTGGTGGGTCATCGAGGTGTTCTTGCAGTTGCCTTCGGTCTTTTGCCAACGGTTCTCGTCGAGCATCTCTCGCGTCAGGCACATGCGGATGCCCATGTTGCCGCCGCCGGGAGCCATCTGCACGCCCCTGGCTTTCATTTGTGCTTCCATCTGGTTGCGCATCTCGGGTGGCATGCGTTTCATCTGCTCGGCCAGTTGCGCTGACATGTCGGGCAGCGGCTTGCCATTGAGCTGCTGCGAATCAGCCGTGACCTGCCACAGCCCCGGTTTGATGGGCGGTGTGTCGGCCGCGTGGGCTGCGATGTTGAGTGAGACAGTCAGCGCCAGCGATACCGCGACGCGGTGGGCTGTGAAGGATGAGCGGCGAGACGTGCACATGCGGGCTCCTTGGCTTGGTCAGGAGAACGATCATGACACAAGGCCAGGGGCTCAGATCAGCACGATGGCGTCGGGCAATTCATTGGCGTTGGGGCGGCCTGCCAGCGGGAAGTGCTGGCGAAGCAGATCGCTGACGGCGTGGATGGCTTGCGCCAGGCCGGCTTCGTACTGGTCGCTTTGCAATGAGGCGGCCAGTTGCTCGGTGATGGCCTGCCACGTGGCGCTGTCGGTGCGGATGTGCAAGCCCCGGTCTGCCAGGATCTCGATGCGGCGTTCGGCCAGCAGCAGGTAGATCAGCACGCCATTGTTGTGCTCGGTGTCCCACACACGCAGCTGGCTGAACAGCTCGATGGCGCGCTCGCGTGCAGAGACGCCGCGCCACAAGGCCGCCGCGTCCAGGCCAGCTTCGACGCACACGCGCAGTTCACCCAGGTGGCGGGCTTCGCTGTCACGCACGGCTTGCTCCAGCCGCTTCAGGCCATCGGTACCCAGCAGTCGTCGGGCATCGGCGGCATCCAGCCAGATGTGGCGCGCCCACCGCGCAAGCTTGTTCATGTCTGCCACCTCACCATCTGCCGGAGGCACCGCCGCCGCCAAAGTCGCCGCCCCCACCAGAGGACCAGCCGCCACCGCCGCTGCCCCCACCCCAGCCGCCGCCCATGGGTGGGCCGCCCCAGCCCCCAGGGCCACCTCGCCCGCCCGAACCAAAGGCCAGCGCGAACAGCGAGGCGCCCACCCAGGCCGCCAGGGCCATGAACAGACTGGTGGTGACCAGCCAGACCAGGCCCCCGGTGACCAGGCCGGTGGCGAAAGCACCGCCTTTGCGACCCAGGATGCTGCTGAGCACACCGAACAAGATGGGCACGCCGATCAGGCCGAAGACCAGCAGGTCATTGAGCTGAAAGCCATCGTTGCGTTGGGGTGACCTGGCGGGCGGCGCTTCCGGCAGCGGCAGGTTCTCGCCCTGGATGCGTGCGATCAGCTGGTCGATGCCCTGGTTGAGCCCGCCTGCGTAGTCGCCCGCCTTGAAGGCCGGCTTGATGGCCCGCTCGATGATCTGGCTGGCCGCCAGATCGGGCACGGCGCCTTCCAGGGCCTTGGCCACCTCGATGCGGATGCGCCGGTCCTGCCTGGCCACGACGATCAGGAGGCCGTCGCCGACATCGCGCCGCCCGATCTTCCAGGTGTCGCCCACCCGTTGCGCGTAGGCCGCGATGTCCTCAGGCTGCGTGCTGGCCACCAGGAGCACGACCATCTGCGTGCCCCGCGTCTGCTCGAAGGCCATGAGCTTGCGCTCCAGCGCCTGCTGTTGCTCGGGGCTGAGGGTCTGGCTCTGGTCGATCACATGGCCGCTCAGCGGCGGTACGGGCAGCACGTCACCGGCGTTGTCGCCCGCCCGGGCGGGCTGCAGCCACATCAGACAGGCCAGGGCACAGATCATCAGCCCGGCATGCAGGCGTGACCAGGCCGGCGTCATGAGCCGTGCTGTGCGGGCGTCCACGTGGGGGCCTTACTTCTTGGTGAAGTCCACCGTGGGCGGCACGGTGATCTGGGCTTCGTTCTGCACGGTGAAGTTGGGCTTGACCTGGTAGCTGAAGACCATGGCCGTCAGGTTGGTCGGGAAGCTGCGCGCCAGCACGTTGTAGTCCTGCACCGACTTGATGTAGCGGTTGCGGGCCACGGTGATGCGGTTTTCCGTGCCTTCGAGTTGAACGCGCAGATCCTGGAAGCCCTGGTTGGCCTTCAGGCTGGGGTAGTTTTCGCTGACCACGAGCAGGCGCGACAGGGCGCCGGACAGCTCACCCTGGGCCTGCTGGAACTTGTTGAAGGCCTCGGGGTTGTTGATCAGCTCGGGCGTGGCCTGGATGCTGGTGGCTTTGGCTCGTGCCTCGACCACCTTGGTCAGCGTGTCCTGTTCGAACGCGGCCTCACCCTTGACCGTGGACACGATGTTGGGGATGAGGTCGGCGCGGCGCTGATACTGGTTGAGCACCTCGGACCAGGCCGATTTGGTTTGTTCGTCCAGACGCTGGAAGTCGTTGTAGCCACAGCCGGTCAGGGAGAGGGCCAGCGCGGCCGCCCCAGCAGGCGCAGCCAGACGACGAAGCGAAGAGAGCGGAGCAGCGATCATCTGTAACCTTTCAGGCAAGGGCAAGTCGTTTGCCGAAGCTTAGGTTATTTTGGGGCGATTCGCTGCGCTGCAAGAGCCCCGCGCGCCATGGGCTCGGCGAGCACTTCAGGCGGCCTGCGCGTCCAGCAAATGACAGGACAGCACTTCGTGTGAGCGCGACTTGGGGTAGCGGTCCCGCACGATCTGAATGGCGCCCATGGGCGTGTCGGCCAGTACTTTGAGAACGCGCTTGACGGCTTGCTGGGACGGGGTGATCACGACCAGGGTCGAGACTTCAAAAACACGTAGGGCAGGTTCAATGGCAAGGTTCATCAGGGCGCGCATGCGGTCTCCACTTCATGGCCAGGCGCGTTTGCGACGCGGTGTTTGGCCACCTGTTTCATCATGCATTTTGCGGGCCAGCCATGACAGAGGATTGACCCCATGACGGGGCCTGATGTGGGTGCCAGACCACGCGTTTGAGTGGGGTGCACACCGGCCAGGTGCCGCCACATGAAACGTCATCCGGCATGTGGCAACAGGGTCGTGCCTGCACCGAGGTCGCTGGCCGCCAGCCCTTGGTTCAGGTCTTGTATCTGCCTCAGCTTGGCTGGCGGCGTGCGCGCGCGCGCGCCAGCGCGGCTTCGATCACGGCGCGCTTCTTGTCCAGCTCTTGTGGGTCGGTGAGCCTGGACGCCTCTTCGATGTGGGCCAGTTTGTGTTCGGCCTTGGCCTGCAGGCGTGCCTCGTGGTCGGCTTTGGCGCGTTCCACCCGGATCTGGTGAAAGGCGTAGCGCTGGCGCGCCTGATCGGCCAGTTCCTGGGGCCAGGCGGCCCAGCCCGTGGGCGCGGGTTCACCGTCATGCGCGGGCACCAGGGAGATGCAGTCCACCGGGCACACGGGGATGCACAGCTCGCAACCGGTGCACTGGCTTTCGATGACCGTGTGCATGTGCTTGTTGGTGCCGATGATGGCGTCCACCGGGCAGGCCTTGATGCACAAGGTGCAGCCGATGCACCAGGCTTCGTCGATCACGGCCAGCGAGCGCGGGCCTTCCTGCCCGTGGGCCTCGCTCAAGGGCAACTCAGGCAGGCCCGTGAGTGCCGCCAGACGCCGCACGCCCTCGGCGCCGCCGGGCGGGCACTGGTTGATGCCCGCTTCGCCTTGGGCAATGGCCCTGGCATAGCCTTCACAATCAGGAAAGCCGCAGCGCGTGCATTGCGTCTGCGGCAGGAGGGCATTGATTTGTTGGGCGTCCAGCATGATGGCGCCGGAGTGTACAAGCCCTGCGCCGCGCCAGGCGGGCAGGGCCAGCCTTCACTTCTTGTTGTGCGACAGGATGAAGGCGCGGATCTCCGGGTAAGCCTGTTCGCGCCAGCGGCGGCCCGAGAAGATGCCGTAGTGGCCCGCGCCAATCACGTCATAGTGCTTCTGACGTGACTTCGGGATGCCGGTGCACAGTTCGTGTGCAGCCTTGGTCTGGCCGGCGCCCGAGATGTCATCGAGTTCGCCCTCCACGGTCAGCAGGGCCGTGGTCTTGATGTCCTGCGGGCGCACCAGTTCGTCCTTGCCTTGCGGGTTGCGGACCTTCCAGGTGCCATTGACCAGGGCGAAGTCCTGGAACACTGTCTTGATGGTGTCGAGGTAGTACTCGGCGGGCATGTCCAGCACGGCGTTGTACTCGTCGTAGAACTGGCGGTGGGCCTCGGCGCTGTCACCGTCACCGCGCACCAGATCCAGGAAGTAGTCGTAGTGCGAGTTGGCGTGGCGGTCCGGGTTCATGGCCACGAAGCCCGTGTGCTGCAGGAAGCCGGGGTACACGCGGCGCGAGGCACCGGGGTAGTTGGGCGGCACGCGGTAGATCACATTGTTTTCGAACCACTCGAAGCTCTTGTTCATGGCCAGGTTGTTGACGGCCGTGGGCGACTTGCGGGCGTCGATGGGGCCCCCCATCATGGTCATGGTGCGGGGCGTGGGTTCGCCGCGGCTGGCCATCAGCGACACCGCCGCCAGCACC
The DNA here is from genome assembly GCA_016185075.1 of Aquabacterium sp. Lineage (GTDB taxonomy): Bacteria > Pseudomonadota > Gammaproteobacteria > Burkholderiales > Burkholderiaceae_C > Aquabacterium. The sequence goes on from JACPOH010000065.1 coordinate 30,737, forward strand.
GGCACGGTGGGTTGGCACACCGAGATCACGTGCACGCCGGGGCCCACCTTGCGAATGAAGTCCTGCACGTAGTTGACGTAATCGTCCAGGTGGAAGGGGCCTTCTTCCAGCGGCACCATGCGGGCGTCGATCCAGTCGGTGATGTAGACCTTGTGGTCCTGCAGCATGGTGCGCACCGTGTCGCGCAACAGGGTCGAGTGGTGGCCGGACAGGGGCGCGACGATCAGCACCGAGGGTTGATCACGCATCTTCTCCAGCAGGGCCGCGTCGTCGGTGAAGCGTTTGAAGCGGATCAGCTTGCAAAAGGGCTTGTCTTCGACCACCTGCTCCTGGATCACGACGTCCGTGCCGTGCACGTTCACCTTGTTGATGCCGAACTCGGGCTTTTCGTATTCCTTGGTCAGGCGGTGGATCAGGTCAAAGCCGGCCGACACGCGGTGCGCGGAGGGGATCTGCGCCAGCGGGGACAGCGGGTTGCTGTACAGCTTGGACGCGGCACTGGCAAATTCAGAGAACGGGCTGATCCAGGCGCGGTTGGTTTCGTAGATCTGGTAGAGCATGGCGGGGCCTTTGGGTCGGGTACAGCAAACGCATGAAGGTGATCACTCACGCTTTCAACAACATGGTGCAGTGCAGCATAGTAGAGTTTTTCAATATTTGCACTTCTGATGGGCCCGTGAGCAAGTCAACAACAGCACGATTGGCCTGTTTTTTTGAGTCTGCTTGACCGTTTAACGGGGTGGCGCTTGTGTCGCGTTCCATCCCTACCGAAGCAAGGGGGGCTCCCCGAGACAAGGGGGGCCCTGGAGGGGGGGAATCCGCGGTGTTGCGCTAACGTTTACTTACTGCCTGTTTCTTATTGTGAAACTTGGTGAAAGTAACAGCAACACAAGAGAGCCCCTGCATGCGTGCACCCAGAACCCATCGAGCCCGCCGCCCGGCGCGCGCCGCTGTCGAACCTCGCCGGGGCCTGCTGGCCAAGTCCGTGCTGGCGGGGGCGCTTGCCCTGTTGTTGCCGAACGCGCACGCGGCGTGGGATACGTATATCAAGGGGGCATTCGGGCCCGTGGTGAACTGGCCCTTGATCCCGATCCACGTCGTGTTGCTGCCCGATGGCCGTGTGCTGGGTTATGGCACGGACGGCAAGGGCAACCAGACGGGGCAGTTCACCTACGACGTCTGGGACCCGAGCAAAGGCACCGGCGTGGACGCCCACCTGACTTTGCCCAACACCACCGGCACCGACACCTTCTGCAGCGGCCAGATCGTGCTGCCGGCCAGTGGCGCGGTGCTGTTGACGGGCGGCGACAAGACGGTCAACAACGTCCGCAACTATTCGGTCAACGACGTCAACCTGTTTGACTACCGTTCTTCAGCCCTGTATTCGGCTCAGCAGCCCATGAACTACCTGCGCTGGTATCCAACCGTGTTGACCACGGCAGCGGGTGAAGTGCTGGTGCTGGGCGGGCGCATCGACCCCGACACGCCCACGCCCACGCCGGAGGTCTACACCGAAGGCCGCGGCTGGCGCACCTTGTCGTCGGCCACCAGCGACGATGCCTATGGCCTCAAGAACTGGAGCTACCCGCGCGCCTGGCAGGCGCCCAACGGCAAGGTCTTCATCGCCACCAAGTGGGGCGGTACCTACTACCTTGATCCAGCGGGCACCGGCAAGCTCGAGAAGACCAGCCTGACCCTGCCGGCCAGCGACGAGTACCTCACCAGCGTGATGTACACACCGGGCAAGATCCTGTCGCTGCGCAAGCTCAACAAGGCCGTGGTGATCGACATCACCGGCGCCACGCCCAAGGCCACGAGCGTGATCGGTGTCGGGCAGGATCGCTTTCATGGCTCTGCGACCGTCCTGGCCGATGGCAAGGTGTTTGTCAATGGTGGCTCGATGGTGAGCAACGTGGCCAATGGGGTGGCCTACACGGCCAAGATCTGGAACCCGGCCAACAGCGGCTGGACCACGGCCGCCACGGCCAGCAAGATGCGCCTGTACCACTCGGTGTCCTTGCTGCTGCCCGATGCGCGCGTGCTGACGGCAGGTGGTGGTGCACCAGGCCCCGTCATCAACCTCAATGCCGAGATCTACACGCCGCCTTACCTGTACCAGCAGGATTGGTCAGGCACACTGGCGACACGGCCTGTGATCACGGCGGCACCCGCGACGGCCACCTGGGGGCAATCGATCGCGGTGTCCACCAATGTGAGCGGTATCAGCAAGGTCACCCTGGTCAAGACGGGCTCGGCCACGCACACGGTGGACTTCGACCAGCGCTTCATGACACTGGACTACACCGCCTCGGGCCAGAACCTGAGCGTGACGATGCCCGCTTCGGCCAACGTGGCACCGCCGGGTTATTACATGCTCTTCGTGTTCAACAGTGCGGGCGTGCCGTCTGTGGCGAAGATCATCAAGCTGAACTGATTTTTCGCGACCCCAGACGACAAACGCCGCGCAGGCCACCGCGCGGCGTTTTGTTTTGGCGCGGCCGTTTACTTGGCGCGGCGGCGCAGGCTCACGCCCATGATGGCCAGGCTGCAGGCGGCCAGGGCAAGGTTGGTGGGTTCGGGGACGGCAGCGATGTTGTCCAGGCCGGCCACGTTGGCCGTGGCGCTCAGGTCAAATGACAAGGCCGTGCCCGAGAAGCTGAAGTTGGCGGCGGTCCAGTTGCTGTAGTTCGTCGTGTTGGCCACCAGGTCGAAGGTGCCGAGCAGCGTGCCCGTGCCGTTGAGACCCGAGTAAGCCTTGACGGCGCCGATCACGTCGGTGGGGGTCGAGTAGAAGAAGGTCAGCAGGCCGTCCACGCCGCCTGCCACGTTCATGAAGGCGGTGGTGTTGGTCACACCGTCGAGCTGGGCCATGGCCACGCCCAGGGGCGAAGGTGCGTTGCTGTAGTACGGGTCGAAGGCGGGGTCATTGGACACGCCGAGCACGTTGGTGAAGGTCACGCCCTTTGCAGCGTACTGGTTGTCAACGGCCTCGCCATAGGCCCAGTTC
>JACPOH010000066.1 GCA_016185075.1 Aquabacterium sp.
AACGAGCTGGGCGATGCACAGAGCGACACGGGGCTTGAATATCTGTTGGAGCGGCTGCGCGGCGATAAGCTGACCATTGCTTTCGTCGCCGAATTTTCGCGCGGCAAGTCGGAGTTGATCAACGCCATCTTTTTCTCGGACAAAGGCCGTCGCATGATGCCGGCCTCAGCCGGACGCACCACGATGTGCCCGGTCGAGTTGGGCTATGACGCGCAGGACCCGGTCGGCCTGTCGCTGCTGCCTATCGAGACGCGTCTGGAGGCGGCCTCGCTGGCCGAGTACCGCCGCCTGCCCAAGGAATGGACCTGGATCGAGCTGGACTTGTCCAACCCGGAGGGCATGGCCAAGGCACTCAGCGAAGTGATGCGCACGCGCATGGTGTCGCCTGAAGAGGCGGCGCGACTGGGCTTCTGGGATGCCGAGCGGCCCGAAGAAAACCCGCCTTTGCAGGCGGATGGCACGGTCGAGGTGCCGGTGTGGCGTCATGCCCGCATCAACCTGCCACATCCGCTGCTCAAGCGCGGCCTGGTGGTGCTGGACACGCCAGGCCTCAATGCGATCGGTACCGAGCCTGAGTTGACGCTGGGCCTGTTGCCACAGGCGCATGCCACCGTGTTCATCCTGGGTGCGGACACCGGCGTGACCAAATCCGACCTGTCCATCTGGCGCGACCACCTGTGCGGCCCGGCGCTGGCGCGTTTCGTGGCGCTCAACAAGATCGACTCGCTGGTCGACCCCTTGAGCACGCCCGAGCAGATCGAGCAGACCATTCAGCGCCAATGCGAGAGCGTGGCGCAGACGCTGGAGATTCCAAGCTCGCACGTGTTTCCGATCTCGGCGCGTCAGGCCTTGGCTGCGCGCCTGAGTGGCAACCGTGAAGGGCTGGGCGAGAGCCGCCTGGAGACGTTCGAGAACGCCTTGTCCGAAGGGCTGTTGCCGCGTCGCCGTGAAACCTTGGGGCTGGCTGCCGTGCAAGGCGCGCAGCAGTTCCAGCAACAGCTCACACGTCGTTTTGGCGAGATGCGCCGCCTGTATGCCGACCAGTTGCATGAACTGCGCGGCCTGCGTGGCAAGAGCAGCGGCAAGGTGCAGCTGATGCTGCAACGTGTGCAGGCCGAGGCCTCCGAATTCGAGCAATGCACGGCGCGCCTGCAAGCCATGCGCAGCGTGCACGCCCGCATGTTGCGTAATGCCTTGCATGATTTGTCGGCAGACCG
>JACPOH010000067.1:0-3910 GCA_016185075.1 Aquabacterium sp.
CCTCGCCACTTGCAGCCATGCTCAGCAACATAGAGGATGGCATTGAGCACTTGCAGGTTGGTCAGGCTGACGTTGCCGCGCTGCTTTGGCAGGCAGTGTTCGATCTGCGCGAATTGGTCTGATGTGATCTCCATGCGCTCACTATCGCGCTTAAATCAACATGGCGCAATTAGTGTTAACAGGCCCTAGTCTGGTGGGGTGTTCTGCGCAGCGAGGTAAAGGAGGAGCGATGGGCTGCAAGCCCATTGCGGGGGACACGAGCGGAGCAGGGCACCCCACCAGACTGATCCATACACTCCGACAACAGCCTCAATGGAGCACACCATGCCGAGCAAGAACACCATCTGCCTGTGGTTTGACGGCACCGCCGAAGAAGCCGCCAGGTTTTATGCCAAGACCTTTCCCAACAGCCATGTGGGTGCCATCCAGCGTGCACCGGCCGACTACCCCAATGGCAAGCAGGGCGATGTGCTGACGGTCGAGTTCACGGTGATGGGCGTTCCCTGCCTGGGCCTGAACGGCGGCCCCATCTTCCAGCACAGCGAAGCCTTCTCGTTTCAGGTGGCCACCGACACGCAAGAAGAAACCGACCGTTTGTGGAACGCCATCATCGACAACGGTGGCCAGGCGAGCGCATGCGGCTGGTGCAAGGACAAGTGGGGCCTGTCGTGGCAGATCACGCCGCGTGCGCTCACCACCGCGATGGCCGACCCCGACCGCGCGGCGGCCAAGCGTGTCTTCGAGGCCATGATGACAATGAGCAAGATCGACATCGCGGCCATTGAAGCGGCCCATCGGGGCTGAGTGCCCCGTCAGGGCCGCGCCGATCAGGCCGCAGGCAACGCCACCTTGGACAACACAAACGCCCGCACCGCACTGGCGTCGTAGCCCAGCTCGTAGTTCCAGCCATCGGTGGCGGTCGAGTCCACATACAGGTTCTCGCTGAAGCCAGCCACCACGCAGCCAGCCTGGTTGCAGGTCGGTGGCAGGTTGATGGTCATCAGCTCGTGCACGGTCATCGTGGCCGGCGAGCCGCCCGTCGGGTCTTCGTTGACCAGGGGGGTGCCGGGGTCGTCCACGCGCAAGGGCTGGCCGGGGTTGAGCGGGTCTTGCGAGCGGTTGAGCACGTTGCTGGCGCCACGCACCGTCACGAAGCTGTAGTTGGCAAAGCCGTGCGGGTGCCAGGCCTGGTAGGGCAGGCTGACCACGTCGCCGTCCTGCGCCTGCAGCACGCCACAGCAGTCATCGGCAAAGGTGCTGCCGATCGAGGGCGCCGGGATCTGCGCAAAGCAGTGGTTGTTGTCCACATGCAGGGTGATGACCATGCTGTTGCCCACGACCAGGCCCAGCGGGTCGGCGTCGGTCGTGCAGATGGTGCCGCTGAGGTCAGGCACATCGGGCACGACGAACTTGATGCCCAGGGCGTGGATGTCGATGGGCTGTCCATGCTCGTCGAACAGGTCCACCTTGAGCTGGTACTGGCCGCTTTCGTCGCTGGTGCCGGACACCGGTGTGCCGTTGGCGTTGTAGCGCAGACCGGGCGCAAACAGCTGCGTGGGGAACTTGGCGCTGCTCAGGTGCTCGATGATTTCGCCGGCGCTGGGCGGGGTGTCCCACACGCCCTCGGGTGCCACCGAGGCATACGGGATCTGCGTGAGGTCGGGCACCTCGGTGCCACCACCGGTGGGCACGGGCTTGGGCCCCAGGGTGTAGGGCGTCCAGGCGGGGAAGACGCCGCTGGGGGTGTTCACGTCATGGCGGTAATAGTGCTGGATGCCATCCTTCAAGGGCTGGAACAGGCCACTGAAGCCGCGCCGCCATGAGATCTGGTAGTGGCGCACGCCCAGAGCTTCGAGCTCATTGGCAAACAGCAGGCGCGGGCGCAGCAGGCCACCCCATGGGCGGCCATCGGCCGTCAAGCCACGCTTGGCGGCCAGCACAGCGGGTGGGGTGCTGTCCTTCAAGGCCTTGCTGGTGCCGTAGATCTGGCTCAAGGGGACGCCACCGATGGCCAGGAAAGCCACCCAGCGGCCTGCGCCGTTGGGGCCCACGACGGGCGGGCAGGGGGCGCAGGTATGCGCAAACGGGCTGCTGGTGTAGAGCTTGACTTCGGTGCCCGAGACGTAGTCCCACCAGGTGTGGCAGGCCACGGGGGTGGGCGCATAGATGGTGGCCTTGATGGGCCCGAAGATGGGCTGGGTGGCCTTGAAGTACAGATCAGGCACATCGTGGTTGTGGCAGCCCTGGAAGAACACCGTGCGGAAATGGCCGCAGCTGTCGGTCAAGGCGGTGCCCACGCGCTGCATGGTCACGAAGCGCGGGTACAGCCAGCACAGCAAAGGCCGGATCAGCACAGGGTTCTGGATGAGCGCCTGCTGGAACTGCAAGGCACTGCCGGTCTGGGCCAGGTAACGCAGCTCGGTGGCTTCGCTGAGCGCGGTGAGCGAGGCCATGCTGTCTGCGGTGGGTGCATGGCTCAGTGCCGCCAGGGTGGTGGTGTGGAGGCGGCGCAGTTGCGCGCCTGTCACCGACAAGGGCAAGGGATCAGGCCCGGGTTCGGGGATGGGACCCGGCCCATGCGGCGGCAGCGTGAGCACGGGCTCCTTGATGCGCCCGCTGGCGATGATGTCGCGCAGGCGGTCGATCACCAGCAGCGGCAGCTTGGGGATGATGATGTAGAGCGGATCGACCTCGTAGATCTCGACGGTCGCGTTGCACACGGGGAAGTCCACCACCGAACCGCCGATGCTGACCTGCTTGAGCAACTGGCCCTGCACGAACACGGCGCTGCGCAGCCAGCACAGCCAGATCGGCGAGTAGACGGTGAACTGGGCCTTGAGCTCGCGCAGGCGGGGGCTGTAGCTCAGATGCTGCTCCAGCGCGCCGCGCCGCATGAGTTCCGCAAAGTCCGGCGCCTTGTCGTCCAGCCTGGGGCCGACCAGCACGCGCATGGTGTCTGCCGGTACCTTGGGCTGAAGCTTGAGGCTGGCCTCACCCTTGTCGTTCAAGGGCGCGCTGCCCAGGAAGGTGGCCTCCGAGCTGAAGGCATAGGCCATGGCCTCGACCTTCTTGTCGCTGTTGGCGGCGTCCAGCAACTGGGCCTGGATGGTGATCGCCACGGGCGATGCGTTGTCTTTCGTGTTCATGACGAACTCCTGAAGTGATGGTTGTCGGCACCCTTGTGTCGACGGTGCCAGCTCACTGTAGGAACATCGTCTTGCGCGCGCTTCCCAAACCTTGGGGGGACAGGCGAGGTCAGCTTAGGGGGTCGGCCCGCAAGGCTTCGGCCGCTTGCTGAACGAGGATGCGGCGCCTGGCTTGTGGCTCGCGCATGCGCTCGCGCGCGGCAGCCACGAGCGAAGGGCGAGCACGCGAGGGGTGGCCGGCATCGAAAGGCGGGGCGGGGTTGTATTCGATGCTCAGCTGGATGGCTTCGGCGATGTCCTGCCCTTGTGGCGCGGACAGTTGCGCGGCCAGGTACAAGGCGAAATCGATGCCAGCGGTCACGCCGCCACCGGTGATCAGCCGCCCGTCGTGCACGACCCGTTCATCAACGGGGATGGCACCGAAGTCGGCCAGCATGTCGAGCGAGGCCCAATGCGTGGTCGCACGACGCCCTTGCAGCAGGCCGGCAGCGCCCAGCAACAAGGCACCGGAACACACGGAAGTGACAAAGCGTGCCTGGCTGCCCATGCGGCGGATGAAGTCGATGGTGGGGGCATCGTTCAAGAGCGGGGTGACGCCGAAGCCGCCCAGCACGCACAGCACATCGAGCTGGTCGATGTCGGCGCAGCGTTGAGTGGGTTGCAGTGGCAGGCCGTGTTCGGTGACCACAGGGTCCAGCGTGTGCCAGATCAGATCGACTTGCGCGCTGGGCAGGCGGCAGAAGACTTCATATGGGCCAATGAGA
>JACPOH010000067.1:3945-16471 GCA_016185075.1 Aquabacterium sp.
GGTGAGCTGGGGGAAGACGAGCAAGCCGATACGGGTCATGGTGGGGTTTCCTGTTTGAGTGCTGATTGTTGGAGATGGCTTGTTGGCAGATTTGCCAAATTGCTTTGAAAAACTGCCATGGCGTCCTTTGCGCGCTGCTGTTTGTTTTTGGCGGACGCTTCGGGGAAGATGTTCTTGCCAAGAACCTGTGCACGCCACGAGCAGGTTGGACAAGGGCTGAGGTGGCGTCGGGCTGGGCGCCTTGGTGACGCCGAGAAGCGCAGAGGCGAGGTGGGCACGCGCAGCGTGCTTCGTCATCTGACTTGCCCGATTTGTTTGAACGAAGCGGCGCAGCCGCGTAGTGAGTTAGAGGGCACCACCTCGTCGCGAGCATCGCAGGGCAGTCCTGCCTACGGCAGGACCGTCAACATGAAGCCCAGCCCGATGCCACCTCAGCCCCCGGCCTGCGGCTGCAACGCGAAAGCGCCAGACTCTCCGCACGCAGGACATCACCCACAACGCCACGCCACGAAGGAACAAACCTATAGTCTCGCTCATGCCCGCCAAGCCAAGCCCCCCGCACACCATCCTCGTGCTCGTCTTCCCCGGTTTCCTGCTTCTCGATGCCGCCGGGCCATTGCAGGTTTTCGCCATGGCCGATGAGGAAGCCGCCAAGGCGTCGCTCACACCCCGCTACCGCTTGCGCACCGTCTCCACCAATGGCGGCTTGATCACCTCATCGTGCGGCCTGCCCGTGCAAACCGAAACCCTGCCGCGACCAGGCAGCCTCCAACACACCACCCTGATCGTGGCGGGCGGTGATGGCACCGAGGCCGCCATGCGCGACAAACGCCTGATCCGCTGGTTGCAGGTGGCCTCCCGTCACGTCACACGCTGCTGCTCGGTCTGTACCGGCGCCTTCTTGCTGGCGCAAGCGGGATTGCTGGACGGCCGGCGCGCCGTCACGCACTGGCAGGACGTCCCCTTGCTGCGCGAGCTGTTCCCGCAAGTGCGCGTGCTGGACGACGCCATCCATGTGCGAGACGGCCATGTGCACACCTCGGCTGGCGTGACAGCTGGCATCGACCTGTGCCTGAGCCTGGTCGAGGCAGACCATGATCGTGCCTTGTCGCTGCGCGTGGCCAAGCGCCTGGTCGTGCCACTGACCCGGGCTGGTGGCCAACGACAGTTCAGTGCCGAGTTGCTCGCGCAGGAAGACCAGCAAGGTGGCATCGTCGGCCAGCTGCTGCCATGGCTCAAGCCCCGTTTGAAGCAGGCCATCAGCGTGGCCGACATGGCGCATGCCCTGGCCTTTTCTGAACGCACCCTGCACCGCCAGGTGCTGGCCCAGACCGGGCAGACCCCGGCCCGCTTCCTCGCCAACCTGCGGCTGGAACGCGCCTGCCGGCTGCTCGAAGCCGGCCCCACACCGCTCAAACGGGTCGCGCGGGAAAGCGGCTTCGGCAGTGAGGACAAGCTGCGTCGCTGCTTTCAGCAACGGCTTGGCGTGTCGCCTGGCGACTACGCCGCGCGATCGGCACCGATGAGCGGATCAGGTGATCAAAGGCGCCCAGTGCGGCCTTGGCGCCATCACCTGCAGCGATCACGATCTGCTTGTAAGGCACGGTCGTGCAGTCACCGGCCGCGAACACACCCGGCACATTGGTGGCGCCCTTGGCGTCCACGATGATCTCGCCAAAGCGCGACAGCTCCAGCGTGCCCTTGAGCCATTCGGTGTTGGGCACCAGGCCGATCTGCACGAAGACCCCTTCCAGCGCCACATGGTGATCCGCACCGGTGGCCCGGTCCTTGTACTTCAGGCCGTTGACCTTGCCGTCTGCACCGGTGATCTCGGTGGTCTGCGCGTTCGTGTGGATCTCGACATTGGGCAGGCTCTTGAGCTTGTTGACCAGCACGGCGTCCGCCTTGAGCTGTTCGGCAAACTCGATGAGCGTGACGTGGGCCACCACGCCGGCCAGGTCGATGGCCGCTTCCACACCCGAGTTGCCCCCGCCGATCACGGCCACGCGCTTGCCCTTGAACAAGGGGCCATCGCAGTGCGGGCAGTAGGCCACACCCTTGTTGCGGTACTCGGCCTCGCCCGGCACGTTGACGTTGCGCCAGCGTGCACCTGTCGAGATGATCACGCTCTTGCTCTTGAGCACGGCACCGTTGGCCAGTTGCACTTCGACAAGGCCACCAGGCTGGGCCGCCGGGATCAGCTTCTCGGCGCGCTGCAGGTTCATGATGTCGACGTCATAGGCGCGGGTGTGTGCCTCCAGGGCGGCGGCGAACTTGGGGCCGTCGGTTTCGAGCACCGAGATGTAGTTCTCGATGCCCAGCGTGTCATTGACCTGGCCACCGAAGCGCTCGGCCACCACGCCCGTGCGGATGCCCTTGCGAGCGGCGTACACGGCCGCGGCGGCACCTGCAGGCCCGCCACCGACGATCAGCACGTCATAGGCCGCCTTGGCCGACAGCTTCGCGGCATCACGCGCCGCGGCACCGGTGTCCAGCTTGGCCACGATCTCTTCCACGGTCATCTTGCCCGAGGCGAACATGCTGCCGTTGAGGAAGACCATGGGCACGGCCATGATCTCGCGCTTTTCCACCTCTTCCTGGAAGGCGCCACCTTCGATGATGGTGGTCTTGATCTTCGGGTTGAGGATGGCCATGAGGCTGAGCGCCTGCACCACGTCCGGGCAGTTGTGGCAGCTCAGGGACATGTAGACCTCGAAGTTGAAGTCGCCATCCAGGGCCTGGATCTGCTCGATCACCTCGGGCTCGACCTTGGGTGGGTGGCCGCCCGTCCACAACAGCGCCAGCACCAGCGAGGTGAACTCGTGGCCCAGCGGCAAGCCGGCGAAACGCAAGCTGGTGGCGCTGCCGGGGCGTTGCAGCGTGAAGGATGGCTTGCGCGCATCCTGGCCATCGGTCTTGAGCGTGATCTTGTCGCTGCGCAGGCCGGCGATGGTCTGCAACAGCTCACGCATGTCGCGCGAGTTCTCAGAGTCGCTCAGGGATGCGGTGATCTCGAAGGGTTGCTGTACGCGCTCCAGGTAAGCGCCGAGTTGGGCCTTGAGGTTGTCGTCCAGCATGGTGTGCATCCTTTTTCTTGATGAGCGATTAAGCGACTTTGAGAACCGGCCTCCTGTCTTTGTCAAGGAGGCCAAAGGTTGATTCGGACGGGGTGACGTGAGGGGGCACGCCTGGCGTCAGGCGCAGGGCAAGGCGCAAACCACAGCCATAGCCCGTGCCATGGCGAGGATTTGCAACGCAGGCATGTGCCTGAGGCCGGGATGTGCCACCCACGGCAATCCGTCCGGATCAGCCTTAGATCTTGCCGACCAGGTCCAGCGAAGGGGTCAGGGCGGCGGCGCCTTCCTTCCACTTGGCGGGGCAGACCTGGTTGGGGTTGGCGGCGGTGAACTGGGCAGCCTTCAGCTTGCGCAGCGTTTCCGACACGTCGCGGGCGATTTCGTTGCTGTGGATTTCAGCGGTCTTGATCACGCCTTCGGGGTTGATGATGAAGGTGCCGCGCAGCGACAGGCCTTCTTCTTCGATGTGCACGTCGAAAGCGCGGGTCAGCTTGTGGGTGGGGTCACCGACCAGGGGGAACTTGGCCTTGCCCACGGCGGGCGAGGTTTCGTGCCACACCTTGTGCGAGAAGTGGGTGTCGGTGGTGACGATGTAGACCTCGGCGCCAGCCTTCTGGAATTCGGCGTAGCTGTTGGCAGCGTCTTCGATTTCGGTGGGGCAGTTGAAGGTGAAGGCGGCCGGCATGAAGATCAGGACGGACCACTTGCCCTTGAGGCTCTCGTCGGAGACCTCAATGAACTCGCCCTTGCCGCCGCGGTTGACGAAAGCTTGGGTCTTGAAGGGCTGAACCTGGGTGTTGATCAGAGACATGGCTTGTTCCTGTTGAGAGAGAGGGTTGGTGAAACAACAGGGTGAATCTTAGGCCAGCTCATGCCATATAGCGAATTGATTGATCAAATACAACTGATTGGCAAGGTCTATCAAACTTCCTGACTGGGCGGAAATGAAAAATCCCGCCAGGCTCCACGACTGGCGGGATTTGACGAAAGCGTGCGCTTACTTCTTGGCGGGGGTCCCGGCGGTGGCGGGCGCCGCGCTCAGGTAGAAGCGGGTGCCGATCACCGGCATGTTGCTGCTGCGGTCCACGGTGAAGGAGCCCAGCGAGGGCGCCGCCACCTTGCCGGCGGCCGTCACGCTGAGCGACACCGAGCTCACGGCAGCGGGCACCGTGCACACGTACAAACCGGTGCTGCCGGCGCTGCAGCTCACCCGGGCGTCGGTAGGCTGGAGGGTGGCCGCCCCCGTGAACGGCGAGCCATTGGCGTTGAGCAGCCAGCCGGCCACCACGGTTGAGCCTTCCGTGGACACGGACGCCTTGGCCGCATTGCCCAGTGCCGCCACCGTGCCCTTGGTCTGCAGCATGGTGGCCACCACGTTTTCGGTGCTGCTGCCGCACGGCTGCTTGCTGGCGGTACAGGTCAGCTGCGGCGAGGAGAACAGGGCCACGCGCGGCGAGATGTAGGACATGACCGTGCCGAACTGCCCGCTGACGCCCTTGCCGTAGCTGTAGCTGAACACGCCCGGGAAGGAGGAGTTGGCCTTGTCATGCGCGTTGCCCAGGTTGTGGCCCAGCTCGTGCGCCAGGCTCAGCATCTCGCAGTAATAGCCGTTGGACTGCCCGTCGTTGAGCGCGGCGAACATGGAGCTGGCCACCTGCGCTTTGAACAGGTTCATGCCCCCAGCCCCGCCACCCGGCACATAGGCCAGCCCGCAGGTAGACGTCTTGGACGTGACCGGGTTGAAGGGCGCGAAGAACACCGTGATGGCGCCGCCCGCCGTTCGCTTGAGCGCAGCCACGCCCTTGAAGGCGCCCGAATCCGCTCGCATGGCGGGCAGGACGGTCTGCGGCGTGGTATCCGTCTGGTTCACCTTGGCCCAGCCCACGATCTTGAAGGCGATGCCCGTGCCGCTGTTCGCGTAGGCCGAGTTGGCCAGTTGCACGATGTTGGACAAGCGGGTGCGCGCCACCGCCTCCGAGCCCCACTGGGTCACGTAGCTGGGCCCGTAGGTCATGAACAAGGTGATGGTGGTGTCGATCTTGCCGGCAGCCAGGGGGACAAGGGTGCTGCCGTCTGGTGCGCTGGTGCTACCCGCCTTCTGGGTCCCGCCGGTGGCGAGCGCCGCCAGCGCCTCGGACTCCCCGCCCGCTTCAGCCTGGTCGGGCCCCCGCAGCTTGCTCCAGCCTGCGGCGGTGGGATCGACCATCTGCGTGCGCCCCTTGCGCGTCACGATCTGGTACTCGTTGCCGTTGCTGAGCACCGTGCCGAACACCGCATCCTTGCCGACCGTGATCACCGTGGGGGCGGCCGCGCCGTCCATGCGACTGACGCCCTGAATCTGCACGAAGCCGTCCTGATCCAGCTCGCGTCGGGTGACGATGGCCACCTCGACCTGGCCGCCAGGCAGCGGCAGCGCGATTTCCGAGCCCTCATCGGCTTGGGCCAGGCCCGCCAGGTTGCCGCGCACATCCTGCACGCCATTGCTCACCTGGGCGCCCAGGGTGTAAGCCTGGCCCTGGATGGGCGCCGCATCGGCCACCGTCACCAGCGCCCCGTTGGCCTGCTGCCTGAAAGGCACCTGGCGCCCGCCAAAGCGCACCGCGCCGACAAAGCCGTCCTTGGTCTGCTTGAGGTAGACGCGGTCGCGTGGGCTGCCCTGCAGGCTGCCGTGCCAGTAACTCAGGCCGTCCAGCCCTTTGGTGGTGGTTTCGAACACCACGGTCTTGCGCCCGATCACGGGGAAGGTGATGTCCACCGTCTGGCCGCTGTGCATGGCCATCAGGGCACGCGCATCGAGCTTGAGCGGGCCACGGATCTCCAGGCCTCGGTCCGACAGGGTGGCGGGGTCCACCGCGGCAAACGCCTGATGGCTCCCCACGCCCATGGCCACCAGGGCCAGCGCTGACAACATGGTGCGGCTGAACTGCATCTTCCTGATCCTTCGCCCTGCAGGCGCGTCCTTATCGAAACGACAGATTAAGTCGCCGCGCTCCAGCGTCCTAGTGAATTTCTGACGGGTTTCGGTCAATTACAGGCTGTTTACAAAGCTTTTGTCTGAGCCAGCTTGTCTGCCCAGTTCGGGCGTTTTGTCAGACAAATTCCTACAAAGCGTGTAGCCGGAAACCGACCCGTCTTACAGCCGCTTACCTATCAAGGAATTTGGCATCCGTTTGCACAATGACTCCATCGACAACGCGAAACCGCCCCGAGTCAAACAAAGGAACACAGCCATGAACGCCGACCAGATCCTGATGGAAATCCGCGAAACCAACCTGTCCTACCTGATGCTGGCTCAGACCCTGATCCGCAATGACCGCGAACAGGCGCTGTTCCGCCTGGGCCTGTCGGAAGCCGCTGCCGACCGCCTGGCCTCGCTGAGCCCGGCCCAGCTGATGAAGGTCGCGTCGAGCAACACCCTGGTGTGCCGCATGCGTGTCGACGACGACATGGTCTGGACCCTGCTGACCAACCACGGCAAGGGTGCCGGCAGCGATGGCGCCTCCCGCCTGCATGCCTCGATCCTGCTGGCTGGCAAGCACCAGGAAGCCGCCTGATCCAGCCCCCGCCCCAGACAAACACCTTTTACAGACAAGCCGGAGAATCCACCATGCGTAGCAAGAGCCTGTTGACCGAAGCCAAGCAAATCGACCGCGCCGTGACCCTGATCAACCTGGGTGCCCGCCTGCAGGTCCTGGAGTCGGAAACCGACATGTCGTACGAACGCCTGCTGCGCCTGTACAAGGAAGTCTCCGGCAAGTCGCCGTCCAAGGGTCAGCTGCCTTTCTCGACCGACTGGTTCATGACCTGGCAGCCCAATATCCATGCTTCCCTGTTCCTCAACATCCACGAATACCTGAACAAGGCCGCCGAGATGGACGAGATCGACGTCGTCATCAAGGCCTACCAGCTGTACCTGGAGCAAACCGAATCCCAAGGTCTGGAACCCCTGCTGTCGGTGACCCGCGCATGGCGCCTGGTGAAATTCATCGACAACGGCATGCTGACCATGACCAAGTGCTCCAAGTGTGGCGGCCACTTCGTCAGCCACCCCCATGAGATCTCGCGCCACTTCGTGTGCGGCCTGTGCAACCCGCCCGCTCGCGCCGGCAAGGGCAAGGCGGCTGGCGCCATCCAGATGCACTGAGCGCATCTGCCCCCAGTTTTCCTGCGTACTGTTTTCATTGCTTGTCTCCTCCTAGCGGCACTGCACCTGAGTGCCTTCAAACGGGGTCCTTCGGGGCCCCGCTTTTTTTGGGGTCTTCGCCATGTGATCGGCCGTGTGATCGGTCATGCCATCCGTCGCACGGGGCCCATTTAAACGCCTGTCAAGTCACGACACCGCTTGACCAAAGCCGCCATTCCTGACCCGAATGACTCAGGACATGAACGCTGGCAAGCGTCACGGTGCATGCCTAATCTCCTGATCCTCGCCGTCTCACGAGGATCACCGTGTCTCGCATCAACCGTCGTCAATTCGTGCGCCACGCCGGCGCTGCCCTGGGCGCCAGCGTCCTGCCCCTGAGCCTGCAACGCGCGCTGGCCGCCCCGGCCCAAGGCGGCACCCTGGGCTCCATCGCCCATGTGGTCATCTTCTCGCAGGAGAACCGCTCGTTCGACCACTACTTCGGCAGCATGAAGGGCGTGCGCGGCTTTGGCGACGACCACCCCATGCTGCGCCAGAACAGTGGCAACCAATCCGTGTTCATGCAGCAGGACCTGGTCGGCGCAGGCCTGACCCACACGCCCTTCCACCTCGACACCAGCTGCGTCTACGACGTCGCGCACGACTGGAGCACCCAGCAAACGGCCTACAACAAGGGCCGCATGGACGCCTGGCTGATCGCCAAGGGGCCCTTCACCATGGGCTACTACCAGCGCAGCGACATCCCCTGGCACTACGCCCTGGCCGATGCCTTCACGCTGTGCGACCACTACTTCTGCTCCACGCGCACCAGCACCGACCCCAATCGGCTCTACCTGATGAGCGGCACGCTGGACCCGCAAGGCCGCAACGGCGGCCCGGCCACCAGCAACAGCTTTGGCGACCTGACCTGGACGACCTACCCCGAGCGCCTGCAGGCGGCCGGCATCTCCTGGCGCATGTACCAGGAGCAGGACAACTACGACGACAACGCCCTGGCCTGGTTCAAGCAGTTCAAGACGGCGCAGCCCGGCTCACCCTTGTTCGAGAACGGCATGAAGCGCCGCACGATTGCCGACTTCCGCCATGACGTGATGAACGACCAGTTGCCGGCCGTGTCCTGGATCATCGCGCCCGAGGCTTTGTCCGAGCACCCGCGCGGCCAGCCCAATGCCGGCGCCCACTACGTCAACCAGTACCTGGATGCCCTGGCCTCGAACCCGGCGGTGTGGGCCAAGACCGTCTTCATCCTGACATATGACGAAAACGGCGGCTTCTTCGACCACGTCAGCCCGCCGGTACCCCTGCCCGGCACCCCGGACGAATTCGTCAATGGCGAGTCCATCGGCCTGGGCTTTCGCGTGCCGACCATCGTGTGCTCCCCCTGGAGCCGTGGCGGCTGGGTGGCCAGCGAGACCTTCGACCACACCTCCATCCTGCAATTCCTGGAGAAATGGACCGGCGTGTCCGAACCCAATATCAGCGCCTGGCGCCGCCAGGTCTGCGGTGACCTGACCTCGTGCTTCGATTTCAAGGTCAGCGACACCAGCCGCCCCGTGCTGCCCGACACTGCCAGCCTGGCCTCGGCCAGCCAGGGCCAGTGTTCGACCCTGCTGCCGCTGCCCGCCTACAGCAGCACCATGCCCGCGCAGGAAGCCGGCCAGAAGCCCCTGCGCCAAGCGCCCGTGCAGCTGGACTGCTGGCTCTCATCCGACCTGGCCAACGAAGGCAAAGTCTGGATCAACTGGGCCAACAAGGGCAGCAAGTCCGCACCGCTGCAGATCAACGCCAACAAGCACCGCGTGGATGGCCCCTGGTTCTATCAGGCCGACCCCGGCCAAAGCGGCAAGGACTACTGGCATGTGGTCTGGTACGGCGGCGGCTATTACGACCTCGAAGTGCATGGCCCGGCCCAGTTCATGCGCCGCTTCCGTGGCTACCTCAATGCCTTCGCCGTCAACGGCCAGCCCGAACCTGATGTGAAGCTGCTCACCCAGGGCCCCGGCCAACCGGTCACCATCACCTTCAGCAACCCGGGCAGCAAGCCCGTCACGCTCACTGTGGTGGACCGCATCGCGGCCGGCGGCACGGTCAACTGGGCCGTCACGCTCAAAGGCAAGGAGACCCGCACCCTGAGCTTCACCACCACCAACGACTGGTACGACCTGGGCGTCACCGTGAACGGCGACAGCACCTTCTACCAATCCCTGGTGGGCCATGTGGAAGGCCGCGATGGCCTGACCCGACCCAAGCTGAAGCGCTGGTCCTGAGCGGTACGCATCCTGCCTGCCTTCGCCCCACACGCCACGATTGGCGCCCAAGGCCCCTGCTGATCCGGGTTTCTCCCTTACCTGGCGCATCGCACAATCAACGAGCCTGCACGCCCACCTGTCGTGTGGGCCCGTTCAAGCTGGGAGAGGGCATGGATGTTTACCTGAATCGCACACTGGAGCTGGGTCAGAAGGTGCCATATGGCGCCAGCGACTTCCGGCTCCAGGTCAGCCAACACACCTATCACGTTGGGAACCCCAGCCGCTCGGGCGCCAGCTTTCCCGTCAAGCTCAAGGCCGCCGTGTACTGTGGCGAAACCGAGGTGCTCAACCTCGTGGCCGAAGTGCAGCCCGCCACCAAGGCCCAGGACATGGGCTACCGCTTCAAATACCAGGCCGGTATCGGCCCGCACGAACCGGATCACATCCTGGCCTACATGGGCTCCAACCCCCAGGCCGACCCGGTTGGCGAATTGACGTTCACGGCGGTCGGCGCCTACTTGCAGGATGAAGACGTGCAGGTGGCCTACGAACACCAGCGCCGCGGTATCGCCACCGCGATGTACCAGCAGGCAGAAGCCTTGACGGGCAAGCAGTTCCTGTCACGTGCGGGCGACGTGCTCACGGTCGATGGCGCGGCCTTCTGGGCCAGCCCTGACCGCCCGTTTGGCGTCGATGCGCTGTACAGCCAGCCGCGGCGCCTGCTGTGGATCAACCTGGCCGACCTGATGGCGGCGCCCTTGAAAGAGCTGCCCAAGGTGGTGTTCGATGCGGACCGCTTCACGCGCTCGGCCACTGGGCAACGCTGCATCGAGATGGCCAACGAAGGCGCCGGGCCCCGTGTCGGCCTGCAGGAAGCGCGCATCCGCGGGTTGGTGGCGCGCGGCAACGAGGGCCGCGTCGAATCCTTCGTGACCGACCCCCACGCGGCGCCGAAGCTGATGCGCAGCGTGTCCTGTGGCGACACCCCTCCCACCCTGGCACTGAGCAACCCACGCGGCCTGCCCGACCCCAGCATCGCGCCACCACTGGCCGCGCTGACCGAAGACTCGCGAGAAGAAGTCCTCCAGTTCATCGGCCGGCATTTGCACGCCATCGCGGACCTCAATGCCATGGAAGTGTTGCACCCACGGCTGCGTGCCTTGAGCCGTCAACGGCAGGTGCACCATGAGCCCGGTGACCCGGGCACGATCGAACGCGCGCTTGAAGTGCGCCGCGTACAGTGCATCTCGGTCATGACCAACATGCTTGAGGTCGAGGCGGAGTTCCGCGCCAGCCAGATGTGAGGCGATGGAGAGGCGATGGCTCAGCCGCGCTGTACCCAGGCATCGATCAAGGCCTTCACCTTGGGGTCGATCCGCGCAAAGCGCGTGCCGATGCGGAACTTGGTTGACTTCACCACATGGAACATCACCTTGGCATGCACATCCGGGTAGTGGTATTTGCTGCGGTCAGCCGGGTCCGGCAGGGCAATGAGGATGTGCATCATGGCCCCATCGGGAAACGCCCGCTCGCACACCAGGCCCAGGCCCTCGGCAGACACATTGACGATGCGGGCCTCCAGATAGGACTGGGGGTTCAGCACGATGCGCGCCGCCCAGGAGACGTTGACCCGCGGACTTTGGCGAGCATCTTGCACTTGCTGCGACGACATATCAGATACGGCCAAGGCAACCTCTTGCTGAGTTGAAGGCGGTGAGGCACATGCTCGAATGCCCCACCAAAGTTGTCGAGTTTGGGACTGTCAATCGGCAGTTCAGATCAAACCTTAAGTGCCTCGGGATGTCACTGAACTTTCTCTCGGTTTTGCCACTTTTTTCAATGCCACCACGATGGTGCACCGCAGCATTTTGCATGCCAGATGCCCGTTCCGAGGGAATACGTGATCTTGCGCCGCGGCGCCTGTGGCCTTAGAAATTGAACAGCGTCAAATCCGTCACGGCCCACGCCCCGAAAAGGAGAAGCGATGCCCGGTTCCCTGCCCCGCCCGACATCGGTCAGAAAGCGCATCCGCCAGCTGACCACGCTGGCTTGCGTGCTGGCTTGCACAGCCGGCCTGCTGGCCCTCGCAGGTGGCCACGTGATCCACGGCGCCCTGCTGTTGCTGGGCGGGCTCGTGCTGGTGCCGGGCAGCATCTGGGGCCGACGCCACAAACAGCATCCGGCTGATGCCAGCCTGATCGCCCCCCACAGCGCACCCACAACGCGCCGCTGGCGCAAGGCGGCCTGAGGTGCAGCGGCCACCACCGGCCCCCTCACAGATCTGGCATTGACGCCACTTTTTTCACTTCAGTCCCTCCGTCTTCTGCCGAAAACGCGGGTAGCCGTTGCCTTTCGTGATCTTTGACGCACCACGTTAAAGCACGCCGGCAGCGCCCCGTTTCGACCGTGGATGCAGTGGGCCATGAACATCCGACATATCCGTATCGGGCAACGACTGATGCTGGGCTTCGGCCTGGTCATCGCCTTGCTGATGCTGCTGGCTGGTGTGGCCATGCTGCGCATCAACAGCCTCAACAGCGAAATCGGGTCCATGGTCAATGAGACCTACCCGCGCACCGTCATCGCCAACAAGATGAAGGCGGACCTCAACGACATCTCGCGCAGCATGCTGAGCATCCTGGTGATGTCGGACGCGGACCAGATGAAGGGCGAGGTCGCCAACATCGAAAAGGTCACCAAGCGCAATGACGAGAACCTGGCCTTGCTCAAGCGCAGTGTCGATGACCCGGAAGGCCTGGCCCTGATCAAGACCATCGTCGAACTGCGCGAGCGTTCGCTCAAGCATCAGGCCGCGTTCATCAACCTCATCAACACCGATGAGAAAGACAACGCGATGACAAAGTACCTGTTCTCGATCCGCTCGCTGCAGACGAAGTACTTTGCCGCTCTGGACAAGCTGATTGCCTTGCAGAACCAGCACATGGAAGCCGCTGGCGCCAACTCCGCGCAACAGGCCCGCAGCACCGCGCTGTTCATCCTGGTGCTGGCATTGGCCGCCACCGGCATCAGCGTGTTCGTGGCGCTGCTGGCCACAC
>JACPOH010000067.1:16517-33566 GCA_016185075.1 Aquabacterium sp.
AACGCGTGGCCAAGGGCGACCTGACCAGCACCATCACCACGCGCAGTCAGGACGAGACCGGCCTGCTGATGCAGGCACTGGCGGAGATGAACACCAGCCTGCAGGCCATCGTGGGCAACGTGCGCCAGAGCACCGAGCAGATCGCGTCGGCATCCACCCAGATCGCATCGGGTAATCTGGATCTGTCGCACCGCACCGAGCAACAGGCCGCCTCCCTGCAGGAGACCTCGGCCTCGATGAGCGAGCTGACCAACATCGTCAAGCAGAACGCCGAAAACGCGCGCATGGCCAGCGAGCTGGCCCAATCGGCGTCCAGCGTGGCGGCCGACGGGGGGTCGGTGGTATCCCGTGTGGTGGACACCATGGGTGCGATTGATGCGTCCTCGCGCAAGATCGTGGACATCATCGGCGTGATCGATGGCATTGCCTTCCAGACCAACATCCTGGCGCTGAATGCGGCCGTGGAAGCCGCGCGGGCCGGTGAACAAGGCCGTGGTTTCGCTGTGGTGGCCGGTGAGGTACGCAGCCTGGCGCAGCGCTCTGCCACAGCCGCCAAGGAGATCAAGACGCTGATCAGCGAGTCGGTCGAGAAAGTGGCGCAGGGCGGCCAGCTGGTCAACGAGGCCGGCAGCACCATGAGCGAGGTGGTGGCCAGCGTACAGCGCGTGACCAACATCATCACCGAGATCACCGCCGCCAGCCAGTCTCAGAGCAATGGCATTGAAGCGATTTCCCGCGCCAGTCACCAGCTGGACGGCGTCACGCAGCAGAACGCGGCGCTGGTCGAGCAGGCTGCGGCATCGGCCGAATCCATGCAGAACCAGGCCGAGCACCTGGCCAAGGTCGTCAGCGTCTTCAAGCTGGAGGGCACGGCTTCCTGAAAGCCTGGCCTGCCGTCATCCGCCCATCCCTTAACCACATAGAGGGCCCCCATGAAACTGTTTTCCAAAACCACACTGGCCGCCGCCGTTCTGGGCATGGCCATGAGCCTGGCCCAGGCCGTTGAAATCTCGGGCGTGAAGGTGGATGAAGCCGCCAAGGTCGGCGGCAAGGACCTGGTGCTCAGCGGCGCCGGCCTGCGAACCAAGACCGTCTTCAAGATCTACGTGCTGGGCATCTACCTGACCAAGAAGGAAACCACCCAGGCCGGCGTGCTGGCTGCCCAAGGCCCCAAGCGGGCCAAGATCCATGTGCTGCGCGAACTGACCGGCGAAGAGTTCGGCGGCGCCTTCCTGGCGGGCATCAACAAGAACCTGGACAAGGAAGAGAAGTCCAAATACGTGAACCAGCTGCTGAAGTTCGGCGAGCTGTTCGAGACCCTGCCGCCGCTCAAACCCGGCGACATCGTGATGGCCGACTGGGTGCCCGGCACCGGCACGACCGTCACCATCAACGGCAAGCAGATCATCGAGCCGCTGCCTGACCCCGGCTTCTACAACGCCATCCTGCGCATCTGGTACGGCGACAAGCCCGCCGAAGTGGCGCTCAAGCACGCCCTGCTGGGCGAGCCGACCTGATCGCCGCAGTGGGCGATGAGCTCAGTCTTGTGTGCGCCAGGCCCACAGCACCGCGGCACACAAGGCCACGCCGATGAGGTAGAGCAGCCAGGTGGCTGACACCGCGTACGGGTAAAACATCAAGGCCACGCCCAGCCACTTGGTCGTGGCCTTTTGCATGCGCTTGCCCGCCATCCAGGCCGCCATGCCGATCAGGCTGAACAGGAACATGCCCGCCAGATAGGCCGGCGAGGGCAGGGTCAGACCCATCGACTGCAGTTGGGAGACGGTGTCCATCAGAATGCCCGGCGAATGGTGGGAGACGCAGGATAACAAACAGGCACGCGCGCCTGCTCAGCGCCCGACGACCAGGCCGTCCATGCGCACCACCTCGAAGTTGCTGCCCTTGACCTGGGCCAGCTCGGACACGAGCTTGTCGTTGTTCCAGCGCGCATCGGGCGCGCCACTGACGAACCAGTCCGAGCCGTTGTCGGCCACGATCATGCCGTAGGTCTTCATGGCGGTGAGCAAGGCGCGGGTCTCCGTGCTGAAGCTGGCCGGGATCACGTAGCTGGCCTTCAAGCGCACCCGCATGCCCATGGGGGCAGAGTAGGTGGAAGGGTTGGCCGGCGCCCAGTGCGAAGCCGGTGGCACATAAGCCGCACGCGAGGAGGACACGGTGAAGCGCAAGGCATGCCGAATGCCGCCAGGGCCGCGGGCCGCTTCTTCGTAGCGGGCCAGACCAGGAAACACAGGCAGGCCAGCCGCGTCGGCGCTGGTCCAGCCGGCTTGCGCGGTGGGGCGCACGGTGTTGCTGTCCAGATGGAAGAGGGCCCCCACCAGGGCGTTCCAGCTGCCATCACCTTGTGGGTAAGCGCCGCCGATTTCATACAGGCGCTGGTTGTCGCGGTCGATCACCAGCACATGGCGATCCCCCGAGGACGCGGCGCCCCCTTCGATGGGTGCGTTGGCCGGCACGGGGTAGGGACCCGGGTCACTTTCAGCGCCATAGGCCGTCCAGTGCATGGCCACCTTGGGCTGTGTGCCAGACACCACCACGTAGGGAAAGCCGATGGGCGCGCCGTTGTACAGGCCTGCGCCAAAGTCGGGGTGCAGGCCCTTCGTCACCCCGATCCTGGCAATCAGCTGGTCAGAATCCGGATCGACCGGGCAGCGGCTGATGTCCTGGTTCCATGGGTTGTCCGCCGGGAAGGGCAAGGCCCCGTTGAGCGAAGCGCCCTCGCCCAGGTTCGCGCGGTTCATCTGCGCGTGGTACACGCCCGGTGCCGTGGACGCCACACCGCACGTTGACGTGGCGGCGCGCCCACCCGTCAAGGGGGCTGGCGCCGTACCGGGATTGGCAGATGGCAGGGCATTGCTGCCGCCGCCGCCACCTCCACCGCCGCCGCAGGCGACAAGCCCGGACAGCATCCAGGCCAGACCCATTCCTTGATGCAAACGATTCACCGCTGTTCTCCCTTGTGTCCCCCGAGTGGGCCACGAGGCGGGCGTTACGAGGTGTCTCGTTTGCTACCGATTCGCACAGCGCTCAGGCGTCGACCTTGACCACCACGCGGCCGCGTACCTGGCCTTCGATGAGCTTGTGGGCGATCGAGATGGCGTCGCTCAGACCGATCTCTTGCGTGATCAGGGCGAGCTTGCTGACGTCCAGATCGGTGGCCAGACGCTGCCAGGCCTTCAGGCGGATGGCGCGCGGGCACATCACGCTGTCGATGCCAGCCAAGGTCACGCCGCGCAGGATGAAGGGCGCGACCGTGGAGGGGAAGTCCATGCCGCCGGCCAGGCCGCAGGCGGCCACGGTGCCGCGGTATTTGGTCGAGGCACAGACATTGGCCAGCGTGTGGCTGCCCACGGTGTCCACGGCACCAGCCCAGCGCTCCTTGGCCAGGGGCTTGCCGGGGGATGCAAACTCGGCGCGGTCCAGCACGGTGGCAGCACCCAGGCTCTGGAGGTAATCGGCCTCTTGCGGGCGGCCGGTCACCGCCTCGACCTGGTAGCCCAGTCTGGCCAGGATGGCCACAGCCACGCTGCCCACGCCACCGGCCGCACCGGTGACCAGGACCTCGCCCTTGTCTGGTGTCACGCCATGGTCTTCCAGGGCCATCACACACAGCATGGCGGTGTAACCGGCCGTGCCGATGGCCATGGCCTGTGCCGGGGTGAAGGCCGCGGGCAGCGGCACCAGCCAGTCGCCGTTGAGGCGCGCACGTTGTGCCAGGCCGCCCCAGTGGGTTTCGCCCACGCCCCAGCCATTGAGCACCACGGCATCGCCCACCTTGTAATCGGCATGGGTGCTGGCCTCGACCACGCCGGCCAGGTCGATGCCCGGCACCATGGGGAACTTGCGCACCACAGGTGACTTGCCGGTGATGGCCAGGCCGTCCTTGTAGTTGAGCGTGGAGTGCGACACGCGCACGGTCACGTTGCCATCAGGCAGGGCCGCGTCGTCGATGTCCTTGAGCGCGGCGCGGTAGCCTTGCTCGTCTTTTTCAATGAGGATGCCTTTGAACATGCTGGTGTCTCCTGTGGCCCTTCGTGAATCCGAGGGCAGGGCCGCAGCATAACCGCGCGGTACCGGCTCATCCCCCGACCTGCGCTTGCAGCGCAAAAGGACCCCTCGCCTGGCACGCCAAAGCGCGCTGCACCCGATATGCTTGCACCCATGCTGCAAGTCCGAAACCTGTGTAAACGCTACGGCTCGGAGCCGGTTTTCTCGCATGTCGACCTGGATGTCGCCCCTGGCGAGTTCGTCGCCATCGTGGGTGAATCCGGCGTCGGCAAATCGACCCTGCTCAACTGCCTGGCTGGCCTCGACACGGTGTCCGAAGGCAGCGTGGACGTGCTGGGCACCAACATCACCCGGCTTGACGACCAGGCCCAGGCCCTGTTTCGGCGCCAGCACCTGGGCTTCGTCTTCCAGGCTTTCCACGTGCTGCCGCATCTGGACGTGGCCCAGAACGTGGCCCTGCCCCTGATGCTGCTGGGCCAGCCCGACGATGTGCGCGTCCAGGATGCGCTCAAAGCCGTCGGCCTCGATGGCCTGGGCGAGCGCCTGCCGCAAGAACTCTCTGGCGGCCAATTGCAGCGCGTGGCCATTGCCCGTGCCCTCATCCACCGCCCCGCCCTGATCCTGGCTGACGAGCCCACTGGCAACCTCGACCCGGATACCGCCGACAAGATCATGACGGCCCTCGTGGCCCAGACCCGCGAGCATGGCGCCGCCTGCGTGATGGTCACCCACTCCCAAGCGGCCGCCAAACTGGCCGACCGCGTCATGCGCCTCACGCAGCACGGGCTGCACGATGCGGGCTGACGCGCCGTCGGCCGCGCCACCTGCCTCTCCTGTCTGGCGCCTGCTGCGGCATTTCTCCTGGCAGGAGCTGCGCCACCATGGCCTGCGTCACGCCACGGCGGTGCTGGCCGTCTTGCTGGGCGTGGCCCTGGCGTTTTCCGTCCACCTGATCAACGCCTCGGCGCTCAGCGAGTTCAGCGCGGCCGTGCGCTCGGTCAACGGCCAGGCGGACCTCAGCCTGCGCGCGGCCCACGGTGGGCTTGACGAGACCCTGTACACGCGTGTGGCCCGCCACCCGCAGGTGGCCCTGGCCAGCCCGGTGATCGAGGTGGTGACGCAAGCGCATGGCCCCCTTCAGGCCCGCACCCCAGCCAGCCCGGAGCGGGCCAACCAGGCGCCCATCAGCTTGCGCGTCATGGGCCTGGACCCGCTGGTGGCCGCCCCCTTGTCACCCGGCCTGTGGCCGCAGCTCGACACGGCCATTCAAGCGCGTGACCGGCTCGCCCTGCTGGCCACCGACACCATCTCGCTCAACCTCGCGGCCCAGCGCAGCCTGGGTGCCCAACCCGGCGACACCTTGCAGGTTCAGGCCGGGCTGAAGCTGCTCACGCTGCGTGTGATCGGCACCGTGGCCGCGCAAGGCGAGCCCCTGGGCGTGATGGACATCGCCGGCGCGCAGGACACCTTTGGCACCCCGGGCCAGATCACGCGCCTGGACATCCAGCTGGCCGGCGGCGCCCAGGCCAGCGAGGTGCTCGAGGCCTTGAAGCTGCCACCCGGCGTGCTCAGCGACTCGGCCGAGGATGCCACCCAGCGCGTGTCCAACATGTCGCGCGCCTACCGCGTGAACCTCACGGTGCTGGCCCTGGTGGCGTTGTTCACCGGTGCCTTCCTGGTGTTCTCGATCCTGTCGCTGTCGGTGGCCAAACGCCAGCAGCAGTTCGCGTTGCTGGGCGTGCTGGGCCTGGGGGCGCGTGAGCGACTCCAGCTGGTGCTGTGGGAATCGGCTTTCATCGGCTTGCTGGGCTCGATCCTGGGCATCGCCTTGGGCACGGGCCTGGCTGCCGCCGCGCTGCGCTTGCTCGCGGGTGACCTGGGCGGAGGTTATTTCCCCGGCATCACGCCGCGCCTGCAATGGTCGCTGCCCGCCGCGCTGGCCTATGGCGCACTGGGCGTGGTGGCGGCCGTGGTGGGCGGGCTGATGCCGGCGCGCATGGCCCAAGGCCTGACACCTGCGCAAGCGCTCAAAGGCCTGGGCGACGTCACGCGCCACACAGCGGGCTGGTGGCTGGGCCCGGCGCTGCTGATCCTGGGTGCGGGCCTCACGCGCCTGCCAGCCGTGGCCGGCGTGCCGCTGTGGGCCTACCTGGCTGTGGCCTGCCTGCTGGTGGGCGGCATCGCCTGTGTGCCCGCCACGGTGGGCGCCTTGTTGGGCCTGTGGCCGCGCCGCGCACTGGCCCGCCACGCCCCGCTGATGCTGTCGCTGGAGCGCGCCCGCCGCATGCGCCACACGGCCACCGTGGTGATGGCCGGCGTGGTGGCCAGCCTGAGCCTGTCCGTGGCCCTGACGGTGATGGTGGCCAGCTTCCGAAGCTCGGTCACGTCCTGGTTGGACGTGGTGCTGCCCGCCGACCTGTATGCCCGCACGGCCAAGACCAGCAGTGGCACGGACACCCAGCACCTCACCCCCGCCCTGCTGGCGGACATCGCGCGCCTGCCCGGGGTACAGCGGGTGGTGGGCATCCGCGTCAGCAGCCTGAGCCTGCGGCCCGATCTGGCACCGGTGGCCTTGATTGCACGGCCCATCGGGCAGGCCGCGGATGCCGCCCAACGCAGCCTGCCACTGGTCGGCGAGCTTGTTCCCGCGCGAGCCGATGCCGTCAACATCTTCGTCAGCGAAGCCATGGTGGACCTGTATGACGCGCGCGCCGGCACGCGGCTGGCCTTGCCCCTGCAAGCCGGCCAGCCTCCGGTGATGGCCCATGTGCGCGGCGTGTGGCGCGACTACGCCCGCCAGCAAGGCGCCATCGTCATCGACCAGGCTGACTACCAGCGCCTGAGCGGTGACACCAGCATCAACGACCTGGCCTTGTGGCTGGCCCCGGACGCCCGCACACCGGCTGTGCAGCAGGCCATCCGTGAACGCGCCCAAGCCCAAGGCCTGGGTG
Source organism: Aquabacterium sp. (assembly GCA_016185075.1). Lineage (GTDB taxonomy): Bacteria > Pseudomonadota > Gammaproteobacteria > Burkholderiales > Burkholderiaceae_C > Aquabacterium. The sequence continues at coordinate 23,495 of JACPOH010000067.1, forward strand.
GTGAGCTCATCGAGTTCGCCGAACCGCGCGAGATCCGCCAGACCACGCTGCGCATCTTCGACCGCAGCTTTGCCGTGACCTACTGGCTGCAGGCCGTGGCCATCGGCATCGGGCTGTTCGGCACGGCAGCGAGCTTCTCGGCCCAGGTGCTGGCGCGCCGCAAGGAGTTCGGGCTTTTGAGCCACCTGGGCTTCACGCGCGCGCAGATCCTGGCCACCGTGGCCGGTGAGGGCGCGGCGCTCAGCACCGTGGGCGCGCTGCTGGGCCTGGCGCTGGGCATCACCGTGAGCCTGGTTCTGGTGCACGTGGTCAACCCGCAGAGCTTTCACTGGACCATGGACATGATGCTGCCCTGGCCTCGTCTGGCCGCGCTGTGTGCCAGCGTGGTGGCGGCCGGCACCATCACGGCCCTGATTGCCGGGCGAGCCGCAGTCAGCCGCGATGCGGTCATGGCCGTCAAGGAGGATTGGTAAGTGCCCGAAGTGCCCGTGAACACGCCAGCGCCCTCGACTCACACGCAGCGCCGAAGAGATCTGCTGACCCTGGCTTCGGCTTGTGGGGTGGCGTGGTGGCTGCCGCGCCAGGCCATGGCCGCTCAGGCCAGGCCGGCCAACGCGCCACCGCCGCCCGACACGCCTGCCATCCTTGCCAGCGACACCCTGCACTTCCCGCGGGACTTCGGCGCCCACCCGGCCTTCCGCACCGAGTGGTGGTACATCACCGGCCAGTTGCAGCCAGCACCGCAGACCGGCTCGTCGACCACGCCCTCCCCATCCTCACCAGGCTACGGCTTCCAGATCACCTTCTTTCGCACCCGGGTGGACGCGGCGCGCCACAGCACCAGTGCCTTCGCCACACGCCAGCTGGTGTTCGCCCACGCTGCCTTGACGGACCTGCAACAAGGCCGCCTGCTGCATGACCAGCGCATCGGGCGCGCGGGCTTCGGTCTGGCCGATGCCGCCGAGGGCGACACCCAGGTCCAGCTGCGAGGCTGGCAACTGCAACGCAGCGGCCCCCCCACGCACAGCCGCTACACCAGCCGCGTGGCCGCCCGCGACTTCAGCTTCGACCTGGCCTTCACGCAGACCCAGCCCCTGCTGCTGCAAGGCGAGGCCGGCTTTTCGCGCAAGGGCCCCCAGCCCGTCAACGCCAGCCATTACTACTCGCAGCCGCATCTGGCGGTGCAGGGCCGCTTGCAACACCAGGGCCGCACCCTGGCCGTGCAGGGCCAGGCCTGGCTCGATCACGAATGGGGCGAAAGCCTGCTGGACCCCGCCGCCGTGGGCTGGGACTGGGTTGGCATGAACCTGCACGATGGCAGCGCCTTGACCGCCTTCCGCCTGCGCCGCCGCGACGGCAGCACCCTGTGGGCGGGCGGCAGCCTGCGTCGGCCCGGCGAGGCCGCACGCGCCTTTCAACCCGACGAGGTGCGCTTCACGCCACAGCGCACCTGGGCCAGCCCGGCCACCGCCGCACGCTACCCGGTGCAATGGCTGCTGGAGGTGGCCGGCGCGCGCTACCAGGTGAAGGCGCGGCTGGACAACCAGGAGCTCGACAGCCGCCAGAGCACCGGCAATGTCTACTGGGAGGGCCTGAGCGACCTGCTGGACGCCCAAGGCCGCGTGATCGGCCAGGGCTATCTGGAGATGACCGGCTACGCCTCGCCCATGTCGCTGTGAGCGCGGCCTGGGTGGCGGGTTCAGCGACGCGGCAAGGTCGGCGAGGTCGGATACGGTGGCAGGGGCCTGCCCATGGCCTGCAAGCGCTCGCGGGCACGGGCCACGCAAGCAGCCTTGTCGGCATCGGGCATCTTCGACCACGCGGTGATGTCCGCCAGGGTGCGGCCGCAGCCCACGCACACATCGGCCTCGTCGAGCGTGCACAGGCGCACGCAGGGGCTGGGGCAAAGGGTCACGGCAGACGGCAAGGATGCAGACATGCGCCACAGCATAAGACAAGCGTCGTCGTGCGGCTATCCGATGCCGGATCGGTCCATGGCTGAGGCCGGCACCATTTCACACGCACTTGCCACCCTGCCATTGGCCATCGCGTGTGCGCTGGACGTCTGTTCAATCCCGAGCGGATCGGTAGTCGGACGGCTTGGCCCCCGTCCACTTCCGAAATGCCCGGTAGAACGCGGCCGGCTCGGCAAAGCCCAGCTCGGCCGCGATGGCCTCAATGGAGCGGCGGCTGTCCTGCAGCCGGGTGATGGCCATGTCGCGCCGCAGGTCGTCCTTGAGCGACTGGTAGCTGTGGCCCTCTTCGCGCAAGCGACGGCGCAAGGTGGCCTCGGTCAGGTGCAACTCGCCGCACAGCACGGCCAGATCGGGCCATTGCGCAGGCGGCTGCTCGCGCAAACGGCGTCGGATGCGCGCCGCCAGGCTCTTGGGGTTGCGGTACTTGACCAGGAAGTTGTCCGGCACGCCCTTGAAGAAGGCCCGAAGCGTGCCCGCGTTCTGCACGATGGGCAGGTTCAAATCAGATGCCGGAAAGCACAGGCGCGTCTGCGGCGCATCGAACTGCAGGGCCTCGCAAAACAGCACGCGGTATTCGGCAGAGGCGCCCGACGCATCCGACTCGGGGCAGCGGAAAGCACCTTCAGTCAGCTGCAGGCGCCGCCCCGTGAGCCAGCAGGCCAGGCCATAGACCATGATCAGGAAGGTTGCATAAGCGAACAGGCGCTGAGGGCCTTGCCGGTCATGCAGGCGCAACACGGCCTGGTCACCCTCCACCGTCAGGCTGCCGTGCATGTCGTCCAGCACCAGGCGCATGAAACGCAGGATGCGTTTGAGCGCGTGGCCCAGGTTGTCGCAGTCCAGCACGCTGTGGCACATCAGCACATAGGTGCCCTGCCGGGCGGGGTGGCGGTCCAGGCCGAAGAACTCGTCGTCCAGCTCACGGGCGATGTCGCGCCACAGCGCCCCGAACTGGGCGGGTGAGACACGCGCCAGCGGCTCGTCCACGAAGGCAGCCGGGATGCCGGCCCGCTGCAGGAAGCCGTCCACCCCCAGGCCGCGCTCGCGCACGCAGCGCAGCGCCTCCTGCACGAAATGGATGGAAATGGTGCCGCGCTCGGGCTTCATGCCGCCCCCCCTGGCAAAGCGAGCACGGCCCCCGGGATAGCACCGAGTGACTGGCTGGAACGTGCAGCGATATTGACGGTTTTGGGCATCGAAAACAGGGCGGCGTCTGCCTAGGATGGGGCCTGAGGCGCCGCGCGCCCATCATGCACCACACCTCAGCGACCGAGAGAGACACAATATGCAAGTATCCGACAGCGTCTTCCTGATCACCGGCGGGGCCTCGGGCCTGGGGGCCGCCACCGCGCACATGGCCCTGCAGGCCGGCGCCCGCGTGGTCATCGCCGATCTGGCCGAGCCCCGCGAAGGCACGTTTGCGCCATCCGAGAACCTGGTCTACGTCAAGACCAATGTCACCGAGGAAGACAGCGGCCAGGCCGCCGTGCAGACCGCGCTGCAGCGCTTTGGCCGTCTGGACGTGCTGGTCAACGCCGCCGGCATCGGCCCGGCTGAAAAGATCCACGGCAAGAACGGCCCGCATCGGCTCGATTCCTTCACCCGCACCATCGCCGTCAACCTGATCGGCACCTTCAACATGATGCGCCTGGCCGTGCCCGCCATGATCCAGTCGGGCGTGCCCGGCGGTTCGAGCGAGCCCACCGCCTCGCAAGGTGTGATCATCAACACCGCCTCGGTGGCCGCCTTCGACGGACAGATCGGCCAGGCAGCGTATTCGGCATCCAAAGGCGGCGTGGTGGCCATGACCTTGCCCGCCGCACGCGAGCTGGCGCGTGACCGCGTGCGCGTCATGACCATCGCCCCCGGCATCTTCGAGACCCCCATGCTGTTGGGCCTGCCGCAAGAGGTGCAGGACTCGCTGGGCCGCTCGGTGCCCCACCCCTCGCGCCTGGGCAAGCCCGCCGAGTTCGCCGCCATGGTGCGCAGCATCGTGGACAACGAGTACCTCAATGGCGAGGTGATCCGCATTGACGGCGGCATCCGCATGGCGGCCAAGTAAGAGGGTGCCGTCATGAGCCACATGGACGCCCTGCTGACCGAAGACCAGCGCCTGGTGCGCGACGCGGCCCGTGCCTTTGCCCAGGCCGAACTGGCCCCCCACGCCGCCCAGTGGGACCAGGCCGGCCAACTGCCCGACGCCGTGGTCAAACAGATGGGCGAGCTGGGCCTGTTGGGCATGCTGGTGCCGCCCGAGCTCGGTGGCTCGCGCACCGATGACCTGAGCTACGCCATGGCCATCGAAGAGGTGGCTGCCGGCTGCGCCTCGTGCTCGACCCTGATGAGCGTGCACAACTCGGTGGGCTGCGTACCCACCCAGAACGACGGCACGCCCGCGCCGCAGCACCACTGGCTGCCCCGGCAGGCCCGCGGCGAGGTGATCGGCGCCTTCTGCCTCACCGAGCCGCATGCCGGCTCCGAGGCCGATGCGATCAAGACCCGCGCCGTGCTGGAAGGCGAAGGGCCCGATGCCCACTGGGTGCTCCATGGCAGCAAGCAGTTCACCACCAATGGCGAGCGTGCCGGCATGGCCATCGTGTTCGCCGTGACCGACCCGGAGCTGGGCAAGAAGGGCCTGTCGGCCTTCATCGTGGACACGGCCACGCCCGGCTTCACGGTGGCGCGCAAGGAAGCCAAGATGGGCATCCGTGCCTCGGACACCTGCGCCATCACGCTGGAGAACTGCCGCGTGCCCGCCGCCAACCTGCTGGGCCAGCGCGGTGAAGGCCTGAAGATCGCCTTGTCCAACCTGGAAGGCGGGCGCATCGGCATCGCGGCGCAAGCCGTGGGCATTGCCCGTGCGGCACTCGAAGCAGCCAAGGCCTATGCCGCTGAACGCGTGCAGTTCGGCAAGCCCATCGAGCAGCACCAGGCCATCGCCCACATGCTGGCCGACATGCACACCCGCCTCAACGCCGCACGCCTGCTGGTGCACCACGCCGCGCGCCTGCGCACGGCCGGGGTACCCTGCATCTCCGAGGCCTCGCAGGCCAAGCTGTTTGCCTCCGAAACCGCCGAGTGGGTGTGCTCCAAGGCCATCCAGATCCACGGGGGCTACGGCTTCCTGGAAGACTACCCCGTGGCCCGCCACTACCGCGACGCCCGCATCACCCAGATTTACGAGGGCACCAGCGAGATCCAGAAGATCGTGATCGCCCGCCACATTTGAAGCATTGAACAAGAGAGACACCCCATGAGCCTCACCCCCAGCCTCTACGGCAACACCGATGGCACGCACACTGTGCGCCTCTTGATCAACGGCGAATTCGTGGACTCCACCTCCACCGAGCGCCGTCCCATCATCAACCCGGCCACGCAAGAGGTGCTGGCCCAGGTGCCCTTTGCCACACCCGATGAGGTCAACGCCGCCATCGCTTCGGCCAAGGCCGCGTTCAAGACCTGGAAGGCCACGCCACTGGCCGCGCGCATGCGCATCATGCTGCGCTTTCAGGCCCTGCTGCGCGAACACCTCAGCCGCATCGCCGGCGTGCTGACCAACGAGCAAGGCAAGACCCTGGCCGATGCCGAGGGCGACATCATCCGCGGCCTGGAGGTCGTGGAGCATGCGTGTTCTGTGGGTACCTTGCAGCTGGGCGAGTTCGCCGAGAACGTGGCCAACGGCGTGGACACCTACACCCTGCGCCAGCCCATCGGCGTGTGCGCGGGCATCACGCCGTTCAACTTCCCCGCCATGATCCCGCTGTGGATGTTCCCCATGGCCATCGTGTGCGGCAACACCTTCGTGCTCAAGCCCTCCGAGCAGGACCCGATGTCCACCATGGAGATCGTGGCCCTGGCCCTGCAGGCCGGTGTGCCGGCGGGCGTGCTCAACGTCGTGCATGGCGGCAAGGAGGTGGTGGACGCGCTGTGCACGCACCCCGACATCGTGGCCGTGTCTTTCGTGGGCTCGACCGAGGTGGGCACGCACGTCTACAACCTGGCCAGCCAGCACGGCAAGCGCGCGCAGTCCATGATGGGGGCCAAGAACCACGCCGTGATCCTGCCGGATGCCAACAAGGAGCAGTCGCTCAACGCCCTGGTGGGTGCGGGCTTCGGTGCGGCCGGCCAGCGCTGCATGGCCACCTCGGTGGCCGTGTTCGTGGGCGCAGCCAAGGACTGGCTGCCCGATGTCGTGGCCCGCGCCAAGCTGCTCAAGGTCAACGCGGGCGTGCAACCCGGCACCGATGTGGGCCCCGTGATCTCGCCGCGCGCCAAGGCCCGCATCGAGGCGCTGATTGCCAGCGGTGTGGAAGAAGGTGCCGAGCTGCTGCTCGACGGCCGTGGCATCAGCGTGCCGGGCTACGAGCGCGGCAACTTCGTGGGCCCCACCGTGATCGCTGGCGTGAAGACCCACATGCAGGTCTACACACAAGAGATCTTCGGCCCCGTGCTGGTCACGCTGTGCGTGGACACGCTGGACGAGGCCATCGCGCTGGTCAACGCCAACCCCTTTGGCAACGGCGTGGGCCTGTTCACGCAAAGCGGCGCGGCGGCGCGCAAGTTCCAGAGCGAGATCGACGTGGGCCAGGTCGGCATCAACGTGCCCATCCCCGTGCCCGTGCCCTTCTTCAGCTTCACGGGCTCGCGCGGCTCCAAGCTGGGCGACCTGGGGCCCTACGGCAAGCAGGTCGTGCAGTTCTACACCCAGACCAAGACCGTGACCGCCCGCTGGTTCGATGACAACAGCGTCAACACCGGCGTGAACACCACCATCAGCCTGCGCTGAAGCGCCGGGCATTCAGGCCAGACAAGGAGACAAGCAGCATGAACATCGCCTTCATCGGCCTGGGCAACATGGGTGGGCCCATGGCCCGCAACCTCGTCAAGGCGGGCCACGCGGTCACCGTGTTCGACTTGCACCAGGAGGCCGTGGCGGGCCTGGTGGCAGAGGGGGCCGTGTCTGCCGCTTCGCCTGCCGAGGCGGCGCGCGAGGCGGCCTTTGTGCTGACGATGCTGCCGGCCTCTGCGCACGTGGAGGCCGTGTTGACGGGGCTGCAAGGCGTGCTGTCGGGTGCCCAGAAGGGCGTGCCCATCGTGGACTGCAGCACCATCGACCCCACCACGGCACGCCGCCTGGCCGAGCGTTGCGCTGCGCAAGGCAACCCGTTTGCGGATGCGCCGGTATCGGGTGGCACGGGTGGTGCAGCAGCCGGCACGCTGACGTTCATGGTGGGCGCCAGTGATGCGCTGTTTGCGCAGGCGCAGCCGGTGTTGCAGGCCATGGGCAAGAACATCGTGCATTGCGGCGGCACGGGCACGGGGCAGGTGGCCAAGATCTGCAACAACCTGCTGTTGGCGATCTCGATGATCGGGGTGTCGGAGGCGATGGCCTTGGGCTCATCGCTTGGCATTGACCCGAAGGTGCTGGCGGGGATCATCAACACGTCTTCAGGGCGTTGCTGGAGCGCGGACACGTACAACCCCTTCCCCGGTGTGATGGACGGGGTGCCGGCTTCACGGGGCTACAGCGGTGGCTTCGGGGTCGACTTGATGCTCAAGGATCTGGGGCTGGCCACGGATGCGGCCAAGGGGGCGCACCCGCCTTTGATGCTGGGCGCGCTGGCGCAGCAGCTGTACCAGGCCTGGAGCCAGCAGGGGCAGGGTAAGCTGGACTTTTCTTCGATCATCCGGATGTATCAGGGGCAGCTCGGTTCGGGTGGTTGATAGGTTGTGGTGTTGGCCAGATTGGGCCGTGGCATGACGAGGTGCATGCGGAGGTCAGGGCGTTTTGGCGGGAGGGCGCAAGGTGGGGCTGAGCCGGTAGCGGGCCAGGCTTCATGGTGACGGTCCTGCCAAAGGCAGGACGCCCCTGCGCGCCTCGCAATGGGTTTGGGCCCTCCAACTCACTGCGCGGCTACGCCGCTCCGTTCAAACAAATCGGGCCAGTCAGTTGACGAAGCGCGCTCACGCGCGCCAAACCCATTGCTGCGGTGCTCGGCATCACCAAGGCGCCCAGCCCGCTACCGGCTCAACCCTTTTCACCTTGCTCTTGGCATGCCTCGGCCCTGATCCTGGCGTTGGCACGACTCAAGCGTGAATGACACCAGGCTTTCGGCTTGCGTTGCCGTTGCCGTTGCCGTTGCCGTTGCCGTTGCCGTTGCCGCGATCATTGTTCATACGCGCTTCATCGCGTGCAGGGCAAACCGTAGCGCCACACAAGCGGGGCGAAAAAGGCTGAGGTGGCATGCGGCGGGGCGCCTTGGGGGCGCCGAGAAGCGCAGTGGCGAGGTGGGCACGCGGCAGCGTGCTTCGTCATCTGACTGGCCCGATTTGTTTGAGCGCAGCGGCGCAGCCGCGTAGCGAGTTAGAGGGCCCCACCTTGTCACGAGCATCGCAGGGGAGTCCTGCCTGTGGCAGGACCGTCACCATGAAGCCCTGCCGCGTGCCACCTCAGCCGCGCCCCGCGCGCCCCCTTCAAGCACCCACACCTCCGCACGCACGCACGCACGCACGCACGCAACAAACGCTACTTGCTCGCCTCAGCCTCCACCTTGCGCTTCTTGGGCAACCACGCCATCTCCATATAGCCCGTGATCGGCGTCTGCCCCTTCGCATCCTCAATGGTGATCGGCACCATCAAACTGCCCTTGGGCTCCATGCCCATCAACTGCGTCTCAGGTGGCGTGAGACTCGCCGTGGCCCGCACATGCCCCCGATTGGGCTTGCGCAACTCCACGTGAATCGTCTTGACCACCACGATGGCGTCATCCGGCACATGCTGCCCCACCAACAGCCCACTGGCGTACTCCGCCGCCAGCGTAGCCGCCACCGCGTGGACGCCACCCACATGGTTGCGCACCCGCCGCGCCAGTTTGATGCCCACTGTCACCCGGTGCGGCTCCAGCTTCAGGATGCGGCAGCGGTTGGTGCGGAAGTAAGGCGTGTACAGGCCAAAGCCGAAGCCCACCAGCTTCAAACGCCACGCTGGCGGCAAGGCATCGAGCTTGCTCAACAAACGCGCAAAGCGATTGGGAGCGGCCGTCGAAGCCGCGGCCGCCACAGGCACGGAGTGATCAGTCATCTGTCGTCACACCTTCTTCTCACACTGGCGCTCGCACCATACAGTCCACATCCCACGCCAGGCCTCTTCCAGATGGCGTGCAAAACGCGCGCCGTCGAACACCGGCGAGGCCAGCACCTGCTGGCGCAGCCCGGCACGCAAAACCGCCAAGGCCGGCACATCCGCGGCATGCGCCACGGCCTTGGCCACGTAATCGTCCGCATCCCGGGCCACCCAATCCGGCAGGCCCGCGTTCATCATCAAACCCACGCCCTGGCGCGACACCATCCGGTCGCCATCCAACGTGAGCACCGGCACGCCCATCCACAGGCTCTCTGCGCTCGTGGTGCCGCCCGTAAAGGGGAAAGGGTCCAGACCGATGTCGACCTCGCCATAAGCCGCCAGGTACTCGGCACGCGGGGAACGCCCTGCCAGCGTCACCCTTTGTGGGTCGATGCCCTGTGCCTCGAAGCGGCGCAACAGCCCTTGCCTCAGCGAAGCCTCGTCCAGCTGCTTGGCCTTGAGCAGCAGGCGGCTGCCCGCCACCGCTTTCAGCACACGCGCCCACAGGGCCACCACCTCGTCGTTGAGCTTGGTGATGTTGTTGAAGCAGCCGAAGGTGATGTGGCCCTGGCGCAAAGCGGGCAGTTCGGCCACGGGCACGTCCGCATCGGGTGGCGTGAAGCACATGCGCGTCTCGGGCAGGCGCCAGATCTGCTCGGTGAAATGCGCCTCGTGCGCCGGCGGCACCGTCCACGGGTCGGCCAGCAGGTAGTCGATGGCGGCCACACCCGTGGTCGCGAAGTAACCCAGCCAGCTCACCTGCACGGGCGCAGGCTTGAGCGCGAACATGGGCAGGCGGTTGTAGGCCGTGTGGCCGGAGAGGTCCACCAGGATGTCGATGCCATCGGCGCGAATGCGCTCGGCCAGGGCCTGGTCAGACAGGCCGGCGGCCACGCACCAGCTGTCGCAGCAGGCTTGCAGGCGCTCGGTCAGGGCATCACGGCGTGCCTGGGTGGCGTAGGCATGCAGGCTC
>JACPOH010000068.1 GCA_016185075.1 Aquabacterium sp.
CCGCATGGTCCAGAAGGGCTACACGGCCAAGCAGGTTCGCCTGTTGTGCGAGTGGTATCTGCGCGTGAGGAAATCTTCGTAACCCCCCGAGGGGGGCGCCGTCAGCGGCCCGGCGAAGCCGGATCCGCGACGGCCGTTTGATTGAAAGTCGGAAGCAGCATGCGGCAACACATCATAGACAGACGGCTGGCGGGCAAGAACAAGTCCATCGGCAACCGTGAGCGCTTCCTGCGTCGATACAAAGACCAAGTGCGTGAAGCGGTGCAGCGTGCCATCAACGGCCGCAGCATCCGCGACATTGAAAAGGGCGAGGACATCGCCATCCCCAAGCGCGATCTGTCCGAGCCTGTGTTCGGTCATGGGCAAGGCGGCACGCGAGAGGTGGTGCACCCCGGCAACCGCGAGTACGTCAAGGGTGACCGCATCGAGAAGCCGCAAGGCGGGCAAGGGCAGGGCGGTGGCGGTAGCCAGGCCTCTGATTCCGGCGAAGGCGAAGACGATTTCGTGTTCAGCCTGAGCAAGGAAGAGTTCATGCAGGTCTTCTTTGAAGACCTGGCCTTGCCCAACCTCGTGCGCACCGCACTGGCCGAGGTGCCAGAGTGGAAGAGCCACCGTGCGGGCTTCAGCAGCGATGGCACACCCAACAACCTGCATGTGGTGCGCTCCATGCGCGGCGCACTGGGCAGGCGCATTGCACTGGGCGCTTCCTCACGGCGCGAGATCCAGGAGCTCGAAGAGCGCCTGGCCACGTTGCGTGCCGAAACCGAAGACGGTGATGACGCCATCGTGCACAAGCACGCCGCCGAGATCGAAGAGATCGAAGCCAAGCTGGCCCACCTCTATGGCCGCATGAAAGGCATCCCTTTCCTGGATCCGATCGACCTGCGTTTTCGCAGCCGCATCAAGGTGCCGGTACCCACCACCAAGGCGGTCATGTTCTGCGTGATGGACGTGTCCGGCTCGATGGACGAGCAGCGCAAGGAGCTGTCCAAGCGCTTCTTCATCCTGCTCTACCTGTTCCTGACCCGGCATTACGACAAGATCGAGCTGGTCTTCATCCGCCACCATACGCAGGCCCAGGAAGTCACGGAAGACGAGTTCTTCCACGCGACCGAGACCGGCGGCACCGTGGTGTCCAGCGCCCTGGTCTTGCTTGACGAGATCATCCAGGCCCGCTACCCCACCAGCGAGTGGAACCTGTACGTGGCCCAGGCCTCTGACGGTGACAACTGGCACCACGACTCCAGCCGTTGCCGCGAGATCATCGAGCAGAAGATCCTGCCCCTGGTGCGCTACTACGCCTATGTGCAGGTGGCCCAGACCGAGCAGAACCTGTGGGACGAGTACCTGGCCCTGGCCGAGCAGCACAAGCACTTCGCCATGCGCAAGGTGCTGGATGCCTCGCAGATCTACCCGGTGTTCCGTGAGCTGTTCAAGAAGGAAGGGGTGGACGCATGAGTGCACAACTGAGCCAACATCAGGAACACAGCAAGCCGTTGCCGGGCCCGTCCGACTGGTCCTTCGAGCTGATCGAGGAGTACCACGACGTCATCCGCGCCACGGCCGAGCGCTACAAGCTCGACACCTACCCCAACCAGCTCGAGATCATCACGGCCGAGCAGATGATGGACGCCTACGCCAGCGTGGGCATGCCGGTGAACTACCGGCACTGGTCCTACGGCAAGGAGTTCATTGCCACCGAGAAGAACTACCGCCGTGGCTTCATGGGGCTGGCGTATGAAATCGTCATCAACTCCAACCCGTGTATCAGCTACCTGATGGAAGAGAACACCATGGCCATGCAGGCTCTGGTGATCGCGCACGCGGCTTACGGCCACAACAGCTTCTTCAAGGGCAATTATCTGTTCCGCATGTGGACAGATGCGAGCTCGATCATCGACTACCTGGTGTACGCCAAGAACTACGTGGCGCGCTGTGAAGAGCGCCATGGTGTGGACGCTGTCGAAGAGTTGCTGGACTCCTGTCATGCGCTGATGAACCATGGCGTGGACCGCTACCGTCGTCCGGGCAAGCTCTCGCTGGACAAGGAACTGGCCCGCCGCGAGGAGCGCGAAGCCTATCTGCAGCAGCAGGTCAACGACCTTTGGCGCACGCTGCCGCGCCGTGCGGACCGGCCGGAAGAGGAGGCCGTGCGCCGCTTCCCGGCCGAGCCTCAGGAGAACCTGCTGTACTTCATCGAGAAGCACGCGCCCTTGCTGGAGCCCTGGCAGCGCGAGATCGTGCGCATCGTGCGCAAGGTGGCGCAGTACTTCTACCCGCAGCGCCAGACCCAGGTGATGAACGAAGGCTGGGCCACGTTCTGGCACTACACCCTGCTCAACACCATGTATGACGACGGCTACCTGACCGACGGCATCATGATCGAATGGCTGCAGTCGCACACCAACGTGGTGTTCCAGCCGCCGGTCGGACACCGCGCCTACAGCGGGCTCAACCCGTATGCGCTGGGCTTTGCGATGTACACGGACCTCAAGCGCATCTGCGAGAAGCCCACGCCCGAAGACCGGCTGTGGTTCCCCGACTTCGCCGGCTCCGCCGAAGGCGCCAACCCCAAGGACCATGTCTGGCTCAAGACCTTGGACTACGCCATGCGCAACTTCAAGGACGAGAGCTTCATTGGCCAGTTCCTGTCACCGAAGGTGATGCGCGATTTCCGTCTGTTTGCCATCCGTGACGAGGAGCAGGAGAGCGAGTACGAGGTCAGCGCCATCCACGACGAGGGCGGTTACCGGCAGCTGCGCGAGATGCTGTCGAGGCAGTATGACCTGGGCTCACGGGAACCCAATATCCAGGTGTGGAGCGTGAACCTGCGCGGGGACCGTTCCCTGACGCTGCGCCATACCCAGCACAACGACCGCCCCCTGCACGACAGCACCCGAGAGGTGCTCAAGCATGTGGCACGGCTGTGGGGCTTCCCCGTGCACATGGAGAGCGTCAACGGCTTGGGCGACGTTCGGCAGCAATGGACGGTCGTCCCCGCCTCGATGGAGTGAAGCTCATCGCGCGTGTCGAAGGGCCGATCACGCCCGATAGCCGTCCGTCACGGCGCGCAGCCACAGCGTGGCCTGCGTGCCTTCACCGGCCACACTGCTCAACGCCACCTCGCCGCCCATCAGCGTCATGATCTCCTTGACCAGTGACATGCCCAGGCCCGTTCCGGGGATGTTGCACGAAGGGTCGGCGCGGTAGAAGCGCTCGCACACGCGGGCCAGTTGCTCGGGCGTCATGCCGATGCCGTGGTCCGTCACTCGGATGCCCAGTTGGGCCTGGCCGTTCTCCATGCGCGAGATCACATCCAGCGAAATGTCTCCCCCCTTGGGCGAATACTTGTAGGCATTCGACAGGATGTTGGTCAAGGCCCGGATCAGTTTGTCTTCGTCGGCAAACACGCGCGGCAGGTCCGCAGGGACATGGGTGGCCACCATCCGGTTGTCCCCCTGGATCAGCTGGGCATTGACTGCCTGGTCCACCACCTGGGCAACGTCGATCGGCCGAATGTGGAAGTCCTTGCCGGCGCGGGATTCGATGCGGGCCAGGTCCAGCAGTTCGGTGACCATGTTGACCAGCAACTTGGACTGCCGGTGGATGGTTTCGTAGATGTCGCGCTTCTTTTCTTCGCTGAAGGGCCGCTTGAGCAGCAACTCGGAAAAGCCGTGCACGCTCACCATGGGCGTGCGCAGTTCATGGGCTGCTGTGGAGAGGAACTCGCTCTTCATGCGGTCCACCTCCATCTCGCGGGTGATGTCTCGCAGGTACACGGCTCGCCCGATGTAGCGGCCGTGGCTGTCGTACATGTCTTTCACCGATCGCTGCAGCGTGGTGGGCTTGGGCAGCACCAACTCGATCTGGTCACCTCGTTCGCTGCGTGCGACTTCGCCGATTGGCGCCGGTCGGTTTTGAGGTGCGCACAGCCCCGCCAGGATGTCATCAAACTGCGCTTCGTTGATGCCATCCAGTCGCTCTCGTGTCAGCCCGGTCATGCTGTGGAAGGCCGGGTTGCCGTAAGAGCGTATGCCTTACGTGTTGAACACCACGAAGCCATCGGGTGAGAGCTTGAACAGACAGTCGAACTCGGTCATGAACTGGCGCACCCGCAGTTCATCGCGGCACCGGTCGATGAACTGGGCAACCTGCGCGCAGAGGCTTTCGAGCATGGCCTGCATGTCGCCATCGGGCGCCGCCATGCCATGCGACAGGAACTCCAGCAGGTAGCTGACCCGGTCACCTGATCGGATGGGGATCACATGTGAGGTGCACAGGCCTTCCTTGACGGCTTGTTTGCCTCGTTGAGGATCGAGCTCCTCGGAGATCTGTGGGAAACAGGTGCTTTGCCCGTGTTGCCAGACCTCCCCCAGCATGGTCTGTATGCGTCCGGCGAACACATGTTGACGCGCAGTCAACACGCCGGATTCATCTTGCCGCGGGCACCCAGCGATGCGGCAGCAACTCGCCGATCTGACTTGCCTTGTGCGTAGGCAGGCGTTGCAGCACGTCGCGCAGATA
>JACPOH010000083.1 GCA_016185075.1 Aquabacterium sp.
ACACGCTCCATCGTGAACATCTTTTCAAAGCGGGCCCGGCCAGCCAGGCCCATGGCGCGCCATTCTTCGCTGCTGTGTTGCCTCACGGCATCCACGATGCCGGCGACATCACCGGGTTCGAACAGCAGGCCGGTTTCACCATGGGCCACCACCTCGGGCAGGCCACCCACGCGGGCGGCCAGCACGGGCACGCCTGCCCGCATGGCCTCGGCCGCCGTCAGGCCAAAGCCTTCCCAGCGAGAGGGCATGACGAGCACGTCGGCCGTCCTGAAAATGGCTTCGAGGCGCGCAGGGCTGATCCAGCCCACCGATTCGGCGTTGTCGGGCAAAGCCAGGCCGTTGGTGTCATACAGCACGGAGCCGCCCGCCAGCACGCCAAAGGCTTCATCACCCAGTTCGCGCAGCGCGGCACAGAACAGGTCTGCACCTTTTTGCTGGTCGAAGCGGCCGACAAACAGCAAACGCTTGCGGCCCGGTGGCCAGGCCGGCACGTTGCCTCGGGGCGCGGGGGCTTTTTCAGCCACGCCGTTGAGCACCACGTGAAGCTGTTCGGGTTGCAGCCCGGCCTCGAGTGCGGACTTTCGCTCGTGTTCAGAGATGCACACGACCTTGTTGCACAACTGGGCCAGTTCGCGCTCCACCCACTGGGTGGCTCTGCGTGCCACAGGGCCCATGCTGCGGTCCCACGCCCAGCCATGGGGGCAGTAAACGACACGGCTGGACAGGCCCATCATGGCCAGCAGCGGCCGCACGATGGCGCCTGCAAAGGTGGAATGCGCATGAACCACTTTGGGTTGATGCCTGCGCACAAAACGGGCGACCACCAGCCCCAGATTGAACGCATTCTTGGCTCGGCCGGCCTTGTCGGGGTAGGTGACCACCACGACGCCAGGCGGCACGGGCAACTCGTTGGCCTGGGACGCCGGGATGACCACCGCCACGGCGCTGGGCCCGAAGTCACGCGCCTGACAGACGAGCAACTCCCGGAGGTAGCTGGCGATGCCCCCCTTGATGGTCTCGGCGCAGTGCAGCACCTGAACGGAATTAGGCGGAAGATGCTTCATGCAGGCAGCCCCTTGAGCAAACCATGATGAGCCAACTCCTGCGCAACGCGCTTCCAGGTGAATTGCTGGGCACGGGCCAGGCCCTTTTGCTTGAGCGTGTTGCGCAAGGAGACGTCATCTGCCACTTGCAGCAACAACTGGGCCAGCGCAGCCGGGTCTTGAGGGTCGAAATAGATCGCCGCGTCGCCACAGACTTCGGGGATGGACGCCGCCCGCGCCGCCAGCACCGGGCAACCACACTGCATGGCCTCCAGTGGCGGGATGCCGAAGCCTTCGTAGATGGAGGGGAACACAAAGCACATCGCGCCCTCGTACAGTGCGCGCAGCTCGGCGTCAGACACGTAACCCAGCCATTTGACGCGATCGGATGTGAGCTCACCGCCTTGGCCAAAGACCTTGGCATTGCCACCGCCTGCGATGGCGATGTCGAAGGGGGGGTTGTCCAGGCGCGTGAGGGCGTCGAGCACCAGCCTGAAGTTCTTGTGGGCGGCCATGCTGCTGACGGCGAGCACATACGGGCGCCGCGCCAGGCCGGTGCGTTCGAGCAGGGCACGATCAGGCGAGTGCCGCAGCACGTGCTCGGCACTCTCAGGCAACACGGCAATGCGCTCTGCGCTCAAGGGCAGGTGTTGGGCGAGATCCTGCCGGGAGAATTCGGATACCGTGAGGATGCGCGCACCAATGAGCGACAAGCCGGCGTGGATGACCTTGTAGGCAAGGCGGAAGCTGGCGCTGAACGCCTGGGGCACGGAAAACACCGCCGCATCGTGGATCACCACCAGCTGGTTTCTCTTGAAAACAGGCGCCGTGTTGCACAGGTTGAGCAAGCGCCGTTTGCCACAAAAGAGCGGCAGATCGAGGTGTTCCCAGAGATGCCCCTGGTTGCGCCCCACTTGCTGAACAGGGATGTTGCGAAAGGACACAGCCGGACGGGTGCCGGCAGGCACGGCGAGCACCAGCGACAGACGAGGCAATGCGCCAGCACTCAGCAGATGATCGAGTGCCGTCAAGGTCTCTGCAGCACCGCGCTCCACCCCGGTAACGGGGCGCTGCAGGAAGCGACCATTGATCACAAGTTGCCCCAGAGCCTCAGCCATCA
>JACPOH010000126.1:0-1349 GCA_016185075.1 Aquabacterium sp.
CCCCTCGGGCAGCACCGACACACCAAACTCCATGGCGCGCCCTCGGGATGAGCCATCGCCTTGCGGGCCCTTGCCGGGCATGGCCGCCAGGTGCGCCACAGCCACCAGTTGCAGCTTGCGGTTGAAGATGCCAAACACCTCGTCACGCTTGAAATCGATTGAGGCGACGTACTTGTTCAGTTGCTCGGAGGTCACCGGCGAGCCAAAACGCAGAAAGCGATCACGCTCATCCAGATGCAGCAGGTGATCCAGGATGCGGTGGCGGTGCCGCGCATGCAGGTCGCGAATGGGGATCCAGCCCTCCGGCGCACCAGCCTTGGCAGGCGCGGCCTCATGCGGGCGGGCCGTCCGGTCCTTGGCGCTCAGGCCAAACCTGTCTGGATGTTGATCATGTGGCTTCACTGCGGTCATGACTGACCCCTTTCCGAACCCTCAGCGATGGTCTTTTTCAGTATGCGTGAACGGACGGTTGCGCAAATGCGGGAGTAACGGTGCAACCTAGGGTTACTACTTAATTTTGGTCACTATACAGGCAAGCGAAAGCCTGCGCTGTTGGCAGGTCTGACGTACGTCAACTCTTGCACAGGCTCTGCAACTTTGTGCTCACCCCTGCCCGTGCTTGCGGTGTTGGGCGAAAGCCGGCTATAATCTTCGATTCCCGACATGGTTGCCGGGAGGGTTGCGTTTGCGTTGTGGCTTGTCTGCAAGCTGCGCGGCCTGGGGCGGTTCACGGTAGAGCCTTGCGTTGTTTTTGCAGGTGATGCGTGTTCAGGGCCCTGTTGCCTGAGAGGCCACCACATCCTAAGAAGTGGCGCCAATGGCAGCAGTCAACCAGTTTTTTACCACTTAGGAAATCTCATGAAGACCTTCAGCGCCAAGCCGGCCGAGGTAGTGCACGAGTGGTTTGTGATCGACGCCACCGATAAGGTGCTCGGACGTGTCGCCAGCGAAGTGGCACTCCGTCTGCGTGGAAAACACAAGGCCATCTACACGCCTCACGTGGACACCGGCGATTTCATCGTCATCGTCAACGCAGACAAGATTCGCGTCACTGGCACCAAAGCCAACGACAAGGTTTACTACCGTCACTCGGGCTTCCCCGGCGGCATCTACGCCACGAAGTTCAAGGACATGCAAGCCAAGCACCCTGGCCGTGCCATCGAAAAGGCCGTCAAGGGCATGCTGCCCAAGGGTCCCCTGGGCTACGCCATGATCAAGAAGCTGAAGGTCTACGCCGGTAGCGAGCATCCGCACGCAGCCCAGCAGCCCAAGGCCCTGGAAATCTAAGGAGCGGCCACATGATTGGTAACTGGAACTACGGCACCGGCCGTCGCAAGTCGTCCGTCGCC
>JACPOH010000126.1:1388-6891 GCA_016185075.1 Aquabacterium sp.
GCACTGGCCAGATCATCGTCAACGGCAAGCCTGTTGAGCAGTACTTCGGCCGTCAGACCTCCATCATGGTGGTCAAGCAGCCTCTCGTGCTGACCAACAATGTCGAAGCGTTCGACATCAAGGTGAACGTGCACGGTGGTGGCGAATCCGGTCAGGCTGGCGCCGTGCGCCACGGCGTGACCCGCGCTCTGATCGACTTCGACGCTGCGCTGAAGTCCGAGCTGAGCCGCGCTGGTTTCGTGACCCGCGATGCGCGTGAAGTCGAACGTAAGAAGGTCGGTCTGCACGGCGCTCGCCGCAGGAAGCAGTTCAGCAAGCGCTGATCTGTCTCGCCTTCTCGGTTTGGTTGGCCGGTGCCCGCACCGGCTGCCAAACAAAAAAGCCCGCCCTGGCTGTGCCTGGCGGGCTTTTGCTTTCTGGGTGCCGTCTGCCGGTGCGCTCCGGTGCCGGTGCTCAGAAAGCCCGGTTCAGGCGCACGCCCACAGCCAGTTGTGACGGTGCGCTGCCGTCGTGGTCGGGGTGCACGCGCAAGGCTGCCACAGCGCTGAGCGAGGTGGTGGTGTTCAGGCGCGTGGCATAACGCGTTTCGGCGGTCCACTCGCGCGCGGTGGGTACGAGGTTCACGGTGTGGGTGCCGTACACGGGGTCACCGGTGGACTCGTTCACGCCCGTCACCACGCTGTAGGTCAGCGTACCCTGGCGTGCGCGCAAGGGGGCATTGAGCGTGAAGCTCAAGCGGTCATCGGCGCGCCACGTGTCCTGGCGGACCAGGCCGATGCCATAGCCATCGGCGCGCACATCGGTACCGGCCATCAGCATGCCGCTGGCACTTGGGGCGCCAGTATGGGTGCGGCTCAAGGCACCGGTCACGGTCCAGTTGGCACCCAGGGCCCAAGCGGCGCTGACGGTGATGCCGCTCGTGCCAGTCTGTTGGTTGAGGCCAAGCTGGCGCTTCGAGTAGCCGCCCAGCATGCCCTGTTCGGTCAACTGGCCGGCCGAGACGTTCAAGGCCTGCGTGCCGTTCTCGTAACTCAGCTCCGCCAGGTTCACGTCTCCCGCGGCGGCGTCATAGGCTTTGGAGCGCGCCGCTGCGACGCGGCCTGTCCAATGGCGGCCCAAGGGCACGGCCATCGCGGCAAACTGGTGGCTGGGCGCAAAGCCGAGCAAGGGGTTGCCCAATGTGCTGTCGACGCCGCTCAACCGCGTGGCCAGGCTGGATCCCATCAGGCCCAGGCTCATGCCGGACAAACCGCCGTCGCCCGCGCTGAACGTCAGGCCAGAGGTCTGGCGCCACATCACCACCGACGCATCCGTGCGCCGCACATGGTTCCAGGGCTCGCCACTCTGGTTGGCTGCGCTCACGCGCAGTGATTGCTGCACCTCGGTCTGGCGCGATTGCAGCCGGGTCAACCTGCTGCCGGAACTCAGCACCTGTTCTGCCGCATCCAGCATGCGATCAGGACGGCCCAGCACGCTGTAGAGCGTCATCACGCTGCGACCACTCAGGGCTGCACCTTCATCGCTGGTGTAGTTGCGGCCGTATTCATCAAACACCTCGGTCTTCAGGCCCTGGAACGCCGAGGGCGTGCTCACGCTGGGCCGCGTGCTGACCACGCCCGTGGTGTTCAATGGCACCGTCGTGCGGCTGCCATTGGCGGTGCGGTAGGTGTAGCTGCCAATGGGTGAGAGCGCACGGTTCACATTGAGCATGCCTCGGCCGTAGACCGCGTCCACGCCCGGCGCGCCCAGGTCGTCTGCTGTGTTGAGCATGATGGCGGCCACCTGGTTGGCCCGCAGGTAGGGCCAGTAGCCGGTGATCAGTGCGGCCGCGCCAGACACGGCCGGTGCCGCCATGGAGGTGCCCGTCAGGTAGGCGTAGCCTGTGCCGTACGACGAGATGATGTTCACGCCAGGCGCCACCAGGTAGACCTGGGCGGTGTCGCCGGCCTTGTTCGAGAACGATGCCAGGCGCTTGTTGGCGTCCACCGCGCCCACCACGATCATGGTGCCGTTGGTCCAGCTCTCCTTGGCGTAGCGGCTTGGCCAGTTGGGGTTGCTGGCGCTGTCATTGCCCGCCGCGACCACCATCACGGCGTTGTTGCTGGCCGCCACGGCGCGCAAGGAGGCATCACCCGTGGGGCTGGAGGCGCCCAGGCTGAGGTTGATCACGCGTGCGCCATTGGCTGCTGCGTAATCGATGCCCCGGTTGATGGCCGAGGCCGCCGCCGTCCCACCGTTGAACACCTTGATCATCAGCACGCTGGCTTGTGGTGCGACACCATACATGCCCGTGCCGTTGCCTGGTGCAGCCAGGATGCCGGTGGTGTGGGTGCCGTGGTTGAGGTTGTCGGCGATGTCGCCGCTGCCATCCACCGCGTTGTAGCCGCGCAGGATGTGGCTGTTGTTGCTGAACTCCGGGTTGGCCAGGTTCAGGCCCGTATCCAGCATGGCCACCACCACTCCTTCGCCGAGGATGCCGCGGTTGTGGATGTTGCGCATGCCCAGCTGGTTCACCGTGGTCGACCAGTTGTATTCGCTCGTCGTGGGCGCAAAGGTCTGAGCCGCGGCGAGCTGGCACGCACTCGCCAGTGCGGTCAGGAGGAAGAGGTGGTGAAGTTTGCGCATGGCCGACAACGAAGTTGATGACGGTGGAAAGGGGCCACCGATCCCGTGGCAGCCTTTCTTTCGGATGTCGGAAGCGGAACTTGATCAATTGACGTGAAGGAATGCACACTGCAGGGCACTTTGTGATCGATGTCACAACTGAGCCGGTAAACAAAAGGGCCTTTCCATGGCAGTTGCATGGATCGGATCCGCAAGCCGCTGCACTCACTAAAATGGCGGCTTTTCCCCGACTGCGGGGCGTACCAAGAGGATTTCAGATGATCAAAGTCGGCATCGTGGGTGGCACGGGCTACACCGGTGTGGAACTGCTGCGCCTGCTGGCCCGGCACCCCCAGGTTCAGTTGCAGGCCATTACCTCTCGCAAGGAGGCTGGCATGCCCGTGGCGGACATGTACCCCAGCTTGCGAGGCCATGTCGACCTGGCCTTCGTGACGCCCGATGACGCCCGCCTCACCGAGTGCAACGTCGTCTTCTTTGCGACGCCGCACGGCGTGGCCATGGCGCAGGCGCGCGAGCTGGTCAATGCCGGCGTCAAGGTCATTGACCTGGCCGCAGACTTCCGCCTGAAGGACACCGCCGTTTTCGAGCAGTGGTACGGCATGCCGCACAGCTGCCCGGACCTGCTCGAAGAGGCTGTCTACGGTTTGCCCGAGCTCAACCGCGAAGCCATCAAGAAGGCCCGCATCATCGGCAACCCCGGCTGCTACCCCACCTCCGTGCAGCTGGGCCTGGCACCGCTGCTCAAGCACAAGCTGGTCGAGCCCACCCATCTGATCGCCAACTGTGCTTCGGGTGTGTCGGGTGCAGGCCGCAAGGCCGAGGTGCACACCCTGCTGGCCGAGGCCGCCGACAACTTCAAGGCCTACGGGGTCAAGGGCCACCGCCATGGCCCCGAGATCAATCAGCAACTGCGCGCCATCGCTGGCGACAGCTCGGTCAATTGCCTCTTTGTGCCCCACCTGCTGCCCATCATCCGCGGCATCCACTCCACGCTGTATGGTCGCCTCAACGCCGAAGGCCAGGCTGCCGATCTGCAGGCGATTTTCGAGGCGCATTACAAGGGCGAGCGTTTTGTCGACGTGCTGCCTGCCGGCAGTGCGCCCGAGACCCGCAGCGTGCGCGCCAGCAACACCGTGCGCATTGCGGTGCACAAGCCCCAACCCGACACCGTGATGGTGCTGGTGGTGGAAGACAACCTCACCAAGGGCGCTTCCGGCCAGGCCGTGCAGTGCATGAACCTTATGTTTGGTCTGGACGAGCACATGGGGCTGGATCTGGTTCCGGTTCTGCCCTGATGCGCTGGCGGCTGATCCGGCGGCGCCTGTCGATCGCCGCACCGCGCATGGCGGTGCGCAGTCACCTGGCCTGGCCGCTGCGCTGGGCCGTGGCGGCGCTCATGCTGGGCTTTTCTGCGGCGCTGGCCCTGTGGGCCTTCGAGTTCGGACGCAACATCGCCGGCCTGAACCAGGATGGGCGCAAGGCGGCCGACATGGTGGCGCAACTGCGCCAGCAACTCGACGACGCGCGCCGTGATCGCGATGCCGCGCAGGCGGTGGCCAACTCGGCCGACAGCCTGCTCAAGGCCGAACGCGTGACCCAGCAGAGGCTGGCCGAACAGGTCAAATCGCTGGAAGCCGAGAACCTCGCGCTCAAGGATGACCTGGGCTTTTTCGAGCGCCTGTTGCCCGCCAGTGGCAGCGGCCTGTCCGTGCGGGGCCTGCAGGCAGAAACGTCGGCGCCGGGGCAGGTTCGGTTCCAGTTGCTGATCATGCAGCAGGGTGGGCGCAACCAGCCCGAGTTCAAAGGTCGTGTGGAGTTGCTGCTCAGCGGTACCCGCGACGGTCGCCCTTGGGCAGACAGCGCCCCGGTCTTCACACAGGCTCTGGCCTTCAAGCAATACCGTCGGGTAGAGGGGCTGGTGAGCCTGCCGGCCAACAGCGTGGCCAAACAGATTCAGGTTCGTGTGCTGGACGAGTCGGGGCAGGTGCGCGCAGGTCAGGTCCAGGCGCTGTGAACCCACCCGGTGAAATTGGTGCCATATGGCGAAAAACACCAGTCTGAGGCATTGACCTGCGTCGGCAACCGTGTAACCTCGCTCCCTTCGCCCACCCCATTTGATGAGGAACCCGTGATGTTCGGCTGGAAGAAAACCCCTCCCATTCGCACCCTGATCGGCGAAGGCACCGTGATCTCGGGCGAGATCCGGTTCAGCGACGGCCTGCGCATCGACGGCGAGGTCCAGGGGAACGTGACCGCCATTGGTGACGCCCGCTCCCTGCTGGTCATCAGCGAAAAAGCCCGTGTCCTTGGCAAGGTCAGGGCCGGGCATGTCATCATTAATGGCCTGATCGAGGGCCCGGTGATGGCCGAAGACCTGCTGGAGTTGCAACCCAAGGCGCGCATCGTGGGTGATGTGCGTTATGAAGCCCTGGAAATGCACCAGGGCGCCACGATTGACGGCGAACTGCGCCCCTTGAAAACCGAAGACAAACCTGCACTTAAATTGGCAGCCAGCACCCCCAGCGGCGTGACCACGGTGCAGCCCGTCATCGCGCAGTCGCAAAAGAACTGATTTTTGATCCCCGGAGATTCACATGACCGCTGTTGCCCAAGCCCCTGCTGACACCTTTGCTGCAGACGTTCCGGCACCCATCATCTTCACCGACGCTGCGGCATCCAAAGTGGCCGAACTGGTCGCGGAAGAGGGTAACCCGGACCTGAAGCTGCGCGTGTTCGTGCAAGGCGGCGGCTGCTCGGGCTTCCAGTACGGCTTCACCTTCGACGAGCTGACCAACGAAGACGACACAAAGATGGAAAAGAACGGCGTCACGCTGTTGATCGACGCCATGAGCCTGCAGTACCTGGTGGGCGCCGAGAT
>JACPOH010000084.1 GCA_016185075.1 Aquabacterium sp.
CGCTTCGGCACGCGCTTGTACTGCTTCGGCATTGGAAGGCTTGCCCACGCGCACGCTGGCCTTGCCTTTCTTGCTGAAGGCCAATTGCACCTCGTCGGAGGGCGTGTGCAGGTGGGCGTTGCGGAAGGTCCGGGCTTGCACCCAGGCCATCACCTGCTGGATGCCTTCGGCCAGCGGCAGGTTCCGGGTGATGTCCTTGGTGGGGTAGCGCAACACGAACGACACATGCGGCTGCCCCTTGAGCTCGATGGGACGCGCCAGGATGCGCTGCAGATCAGGGCCCAGTTGGGCGTCACCACCCTGGTAATTGGCCATCACCAGTTTGTCGCAGCGCCCTTGTGTCAAGGCCCGACTCAGCAGATCAGCAAAGCGCGACAGGGGTGCGGCATTGGCCTCGTCCAGCGACATCCTGACTCAACCCTTGGTCTGTTCGCCACCGCCCTGGCCACCCTGACCCCCATTTGGGCCACGCGGGCCTCGGTTGCCGCCCTCTCGGCGTGCGCCATCACGCTGACCACCTTCACGCGGGCCACCGGCACGGCGTTGCTCACCGCGTGGGCCGTTGCCGCGCGGCCCCTCAGCGCGAGCCTGACCTTCACGGCGCGGGCCTTGGCCTTCTCGGCGCGGGGCACCGTGGCCGGGCTTGCCACCCTGACCACCTGGGCGCCCCTGGCCATCACGGCGACCATGCTCAGGGCGACCATGCCCGTGATGANNNNAGGGCGACCATGCCCGTGATGATGGCGCTGCGGGTTCTGTGCGTCCTCCAGCGCTTCGGCGCGAGCCTGGGCCAACAGGCCTTCCAGTGCCTCGGGCGCCACACCCTTGAGCGCACAGAAGTTGGCCGTGGTCAGCTTGGTGGTTTCGAAATCACGCAGCAGCGAAGCACGCTGGCGGCGCTCGGCCTGTTCGGCCTCACGCTTGGCGTTGGCATTGGCGCGGCGGCGCGCGAGTTCATCGGCCGCCACCTTGCGGTGTTCTTCGGTCAGCTCACCAGCCGGTTGGCCGTCCAGATCAAAACGCTGCGTGGCCTTGGAGACCGCGATCAGGTAAGACGTGGCCCCCGTGTAGCGACGAAAGAAAGCCGACAGGGCCTGTTTGCTGAACTGGCCGGGGGCGCGTTCCTGGATGTCGACCTGGATGCGCAGCTTCAAGGGCTTGGGCTGCCCCTTGAACAAGGCGGGGAACAGCTCGGCCAGGCGGGCTGCCGTGGCGGCGGGCGTGTCGGCGACACCAGACGAAGCGGGCTGCTGGGCGGCCTCAACAGGCGTGGCCACGCCATCGGCCAGCGCGGGGGCGGCTTCGGTCGTGGTGGGTGCAGCGGCTTGATCGGCGGGTGCCGGGGAGGTCGAGGACATGAGTCAGGCGTGTGAAAACGGTAAGCCCTGATTGTCACCCCGACTGGCCCACTAAAGATGAACAGATTGTGTCCGGAAGGCCAAAGGTGTTTGCCCGGTCCAGCGCTTGAAGGAGCGCGTGAACGCGCTTTGCTCGCTGTAGCCCAGCAGCAGGGCGATTTCAGCCAGTGACAGGGCGCGGTCGCCGAGGTATTGCCGGGCCAGTTGCTCGCGCGTGCGGTCGAGCAACTGCTGCCAGGTCATGCCGCTGTCAGCCAGGCGGCGCTGCAGGGTGCGGGTCGACTGGTTCATGGCCTGCGCCACCTTGTCCACCGACACCTCGCCATCGGGCAGCAGGCGCACCAGCAGTTGCTGTACCGCCTTGTCGAACGCGTTCGGATCGGGCAGGGCATCGAGCAAGGCCTTGGCCTGGCGGTCCAGCAGGGCGCGCAAGCCGGGCTCGCGGTGCGGCATGGGGATGCTCATGTAGGACATGGGGAAGCGCACCAGGGTGTGGCTGGCACCAAACTCGACAGGACAACCGAAGAAGTCCTCACAGGCCCGAGCCCGCTCTGGCGACACCTGGTAGACGAAGCCCACGCGCGAGGGCGGCGGCGGGTTGTCGATCTGCTTGCGCAGGAAGGTCACCAGCGCGGCAATGGCGGTTTCATCGGCCGTCACACCCGTGGTATCGCTGCGCGGCCAGCGGATCTCGACTTCGCCCTGGTGCATCACCACTTCAGCCAGGTCCACACCATAGAAGAGGCGCTCGTAGCGTTGGTAGATCGACACCGCTTCAGCCAGGTTGTCGCTGGCCAGCACCAGGTAGCCCAGCACGCCCACATGACGCGGCAGCACGCCAGCGCCAATGGACAAGCCGGGTGCGGGCAGGTCTGGCCTGAGCGCTGCGGCCAGGTCCAGGATCTCGCGCCACACGTCCAGCGGCACCACGTCATCCGGCGCGAACGCAGCCAGACGGGCACGGATGGCGGGCGCCGGCAGGCGTTGGGCATCCAGCCAATCCGTGATTAATTGCGTCCAGGCCCCTGTGACGCGCATGAGCATGCTCATATGTCATGGATAGTTAAAAAACCGACATCGATTGTCGATCCCTTTGGCGACCCCGTCTTTACATTGCGTGCCATCCCCCAGATGGAGACAAGACATGGAAGACATCCTCCACGCATTGAGCTTCGTGCTCATCGCCGGCGCGGCCTTCATGGTCGTCATCCTGGCCGAGGCCGCCTACCTGCGCCGCCAGGGCAAGACGGACGCCTACAACCTGCGCGAGTCCATCGCCAACATCAGCACGGGCTTCATCTACAAGATGGTGGACGGCGCCGTGGTGGCCGTGTTCATCACGCGCTTTTATGACGACGTGGTCAAGCTGGGCCTGCAGTACACCCCGCCCAACAAGTGGGTGGGCTTTGCGCTGCTGTTCTTCATCACGGACTTCCTCTTCTACGTGGCCCACTTCGTGATGCACAAGGTGCGCTACGCCTGGTGCTCGCACATCACGCACCACAGCTCCGTGCGCTACAACTTCTCGACCGCCTTGCGTCAGAACTTCCTGTTTGACTTGAGCGGCCTGGTCTTCGTGTGGGTCCTGCCCCTGGCCCTGATTGGCTTCGACAAGATGTCGGTGGTGATGGCGATCGAGCTGAACCTGTTCTACCAGTTCTTCATCCACACCGAAACCATCCAGCGCCTGCCCGCCTGGTACGAAGCCATCTTCAACACGCCCTCGCATCACCGTGTGCACCACGGCCGCAACCCGGCCCAGATCGACACCAACTTCGGCGGTGTGCTGATCATCTGGGATCGCCTCTTCGGCACCTTCGTGGACGAGAAGGATGCCGGCCAGATCGTCTACGGCATCAGCCACCGCCAGCCCACGACGCTCAACCCGCTGCGCCTGAACCTGGACGAGTGGTTCGCGATGTGGGGCGATGTCTGGCGCCACAAGGATCTGCGCATCTTGTGGAAACACCCGGACTGGGTGGAGGAGCAGTACCCGGCAACGCAGCGGGCCTCCGGGCGCCGGGCGACGGCTTGACCACATGACCGCATGACGCGGCAGGGTGCGGTGCGCGAGCAAGCCGCCCCCCAAAAAGCCATCCCCGGAAACAGAAACAGGGCCTCAAGGCCCTGTTGAACCGACTGCCACCTGCCCTGCTCACCAGGAGCCTGGCGCATGCAGCCTGTCGGGGTGCGGCTTGCGCCGGCTTACTTCTTCTTGGCAGCGGCCTTCTTGGCAGCAGGCTTGGCAGCCTTCTTGGCAGCAGGCTTGGCGGCCGGCTTGGCAGCAGCCTTCTTGGCAGCGTTCTTGGGGTCCACGGCGGCCTTGAAGGTGGCGCCGGGCGTGAACTTGGGCAGCTTGGCGGCGGCAATCTTGATCTTGGCGCCGGTGCTGGGGTTCACGCCATTGCGTGCGGCACGTGCGTGTTGCTTGAAAGAACCGAAACCAGGGATCACGACGGCGTCGCCCTTCTTGACGCTGGCCACGACCACGTCGAGCAGGGTGTCAAGGATGCGGCCGGCTTCAGCCTTGGTCAGGGTGTGCTTGTCAGCCAGGTGCTGGATCAGATCGGTCTTGTTCATAAGTCGAAGTTCGTGTTGCACCCGCAATCGTCGGGCAAGCTATTGTGCAGTATTCATGGGGCTTGTGAAGTGTTCCGTCTCAATGATCGTGGGCGTGATGATGAACAGAAGTTCACGTTTGACGGTGTTCTGACTCCGGTTCTTGAACAGGTTACCCACCACCGGCAGGTCTCCCAGCACGGGCGTCTGGTTCTTCTCCTCGACCTGGCTGCTGCTCTGGAAGCCGCCCAACAACAGGGTTTCCCCGCTCTGCAAGGTCACGTTCGAGTTGGCCTGATTGGTGTTGATCGTGGGCCCGACCGAGGAGGTCGAGCCGACACTGTCGTCGGTCAGCGTGAGGTCCATGGAGATGCTGCCGTCTGGCGCCACCAGGGCCGTGACCGCCACGGACACCTTCACATCCACGAACTCCGTGGTGTTCACGCCCTGCACGATGGAAGGCCGTGAATAGGGGATGCGCTGACCCGACGAGATCAGCCCGGGCTTCTGGTTGCTGAGCACCAGCTTGGGGCTCGACAGGATCTTGGTGTGCCCGGCCTCTTCCAGCGCCGAGATCTCCAGACCGATGTTGATACCGGCCGGCAGCTTGTAGAAACCGAGCGCGAAACTGCTCACCGCAGCCTGCGTCAAAGAGTTGCTTGCAGGCAACGAAACGGCGTTGGGGAAGCCCGACACACCATTGGTG
>JACPOH010000085.1 GCA_016185075.1 Aquabacterium sp.
ATGCGAGCTGCCGAACCAGAACAGAAGTGCCGTGCCCAGCATGATGGCGGCATAGACCTTCGGCACCATCGTCCATCCGGCAGCCACCACGATGGCCGGTGCAACGAACTTGTTGACGGCCGCACCCGAGTTGCCTGCGCCAAACACGCCCATGGCAAAGCCCTGCTGGCTCTTGGGAAACCAGCGCGCCACATAAGGCGTACCGACCGAGAAAGAGCCGCCAGCCAGACCAACGAACAAGCCCAGCACCAGGAAGCGCCAGTACTCCGTGGCGTAGCTCATCATGAAGATGGGCAGCACGCACAGCAGCATGCACACGAAGAGCACGATGCGGCCGCCAAATCGGTCCGTCCACATGCCCAGCGGCACGCGGACCAGTGAACCCGTCAGCACGGGTGTGGCCGTCAACAGGCCGAACTGGGTGGCCGTGAGGCCAAGTTGCTTCTTGATCGGGATGCCGATCACCCCGAACATCATCCACACCATGAAACACACTGTGAAGGACAGCGTGCTCACGGCCAGCACCGACAGTGCCGTACGCCTGTTGTTTGCAGTCATGGAGGTTTCTCCTTTATCCATGACTGGCAGTGTGGGAATTTCAGGCGCCGGCGACCATCCTTCTGTCGGTGAGGTGCAGCGAAGCAAAAGAACGAGACACCACATGAACGATGGCGCCAACATCGTTCCGAGGAACGAGTCGCCGGTCACCCTTGATGCGCGTCAAACGAACCCGTCCGCCTTTCGGCTAGGCTATGGGGCCTTCAAAGGCTTTCGCCTTGCCGTTCAGGCGCCGCGCGTCGTGGCGTACACCGCGGCCTGCACGCGCGATGTCAGATTGAGCTTGCGCAGGATGTGCTGAACGTGGATCTTGACCGTGGTCTCGGCAATGTCCAGCGAGCGAGCAATTTCCTTGTTGCTGGCACCCCTGGCGATCTCACGAAGGATGTCGCGCTCGCGTGGCGACAACCTCGCCACACCAGCATCCTCCTGAACACCACCTGGCTGGACGGCCGCGGACTGCGCCCGCCCCTCGCCCACTTGACTGGGTGAAGCCACATCCGACTCGTCATCAGCCGGTGTGCTCAATGCAGACCGGTAGGCGGCAACGAGCTTGCTCGTCATTTCAGGCGACACCACGGACTCGCCTGACGCCACGCGCTGAATGGCGCTCACGAGGTCATCACCCTCGACGGTTTTGAGCAGGTAACCCGCTGCACCGCGGGCCAGGGCCTGCGCCAGGTCATCGGCGTCCTCGCTGACCGTGAGCATGATGATGCGCGTACCGGGCAAGGCTGCGCACAGCTGCGGCAAGGCCTCCACACCATGTACGCCGGGCAGGTGGTTGTCCAGCAACATCACATCGGGTTGATGCTGCTGACCGAGCTTGAGCGCCTCACCCGCATCGCCGGCTTCTGCGACCACGCACAAGCGTGGGTCCCTCGACAGCAAGGCGATCAAACCGCGACGAAACAGGGTGTGGTCATCGACCACGAGCAAACGCAGGCTGGTTGAAGGGCTGGTCATGACGCTTGGGAGGCGATGTGGGGGGTGGGCGGCAACTTGCTTGCCGAAACAGGAGGCAGACGCAGTTCCACGCAGGTACCATCCTGCCCGGACTCGAAGCTGAGGGCGCCGCCAATACGCTGAGCACGTTCACGCATGATACGCAAGCCCACATGCGTGTCATCTGGCGGGCCGGTTGCAGGATCAAAGCCACGCCCATCGTCGCGCACGCTGACACGCCAGCCCGGCTGGGTGTAGACATCGACCCACACCTGCGTGGCTTGAGCGTGTTTGCGCACATTGGACAAGGCTTCCTGAACAACGTGCAAGACCTGGATCTGCACGTCAGGCGGCAAAGGCAAGCCATGGCCGTGGATGACCAGGGTGGATTTCAAGTGCGCCTGGTGCTCGAACTTCGATAGCGTCTCACGCAAGGCCGGCTCGATGTCGTCGGTGTGGGTGCGCACCCGGAAGTGCAGCAGCAATTCACGGACATCGGCATAGCTTTCGCGCACACCAGCATCCAGCTCCTGCATGGTGACCTCGATGGCCGGTTTGTCGTTCTTTTCCATGGCGTCGCGCAAGATCTGCATCTGGATCTTGAGGAAGGCCAGCGACTGCGCAATGGAGTCATGCAGTTCTTGCGCAAGCAACTGCCGCTCATTGGCGACGGCAGCTTCGCGCCCCATGGCGGCTGCTCGCAGGCTCTCCATCGCGCTGGCGAGGTGGCTGGACAGTGCTTCGTACAGCCCCCGCTCGCTGTCACTGATCACCGGCATGCCACGGTAGAACAGCTCCACCTCACCCAAGGTGCGCTGATGCAGCCCCAAGGGCACGGTGACCAGGGTGGTGTAGCCCGCCTTCTCACAGTGATCTCGAACCTGAGCCGCCCCACCGACGCTCATCTCACGAGACGCCTCCAGGATCGGAATCACACGCAAGGCCGTGGTACCGGTCTTGGCCGGCGGGTTGCCACACAGACAATCGCCGGACAACACGCATTGCTCCTCTTGCGCCATGACCTGAGGCAGGCAATCGCTGGCCAGCAAAACGTAGCGCTCATTGGCCTCGTTGGACCACCGAATCGCGGCCGCATCCGCTCCGGCAATGCGCCGGATCTGCCTGGCAAAGCCTTGCGCCAATTCGTCCAGCTTGTCGGTGCTGGCCACAAAGGCGGCCACCTCATACAGGGCAGCCAGGCGCTGTTGCTGCTCCTCCAGCCCGGCCGTCTTCTCTCGAACCTTCTGCTCCAGATTCGAGTACAGCGACTCCAGCTTGGCCGCCATGGAATTGAAACCCTCACCCAAAGCCCCAAGCTCATCGCGGGTCGACACCCGCACCCGCGTGGCAAAAAAGCCCAGCTCCATGCGGCCCAGCGCCAGCTTCAGACGCGACAAGGGCTCGAGCACCAATGACTTCAGGGCGTAGAACAAGGCCAGTGAACTGAGGATGGCCAGAACCAGCATCGCGACCTGCACCGAGTGCAGCACCCCGGTCCAGCGCGCCAGGTGTCGCTCGATGGCCGACACGAGGTCATCGATGTGGCGCACAAATTCGTCCACATCATCCGGGAACGCGTCTGCAGAACGCTCACCTCGCGCAATCAGCCGGGCCTTGGCCTGCAGATCATGCCAATCCGCGACCACACGATCGAACTGATGACTCGAATCGGCATCCCAAGGCACGAACAAGGGTCGTACGGCATCGCCCTCCCGCAACAGCGCCAGGCTTTCGTCAAAGGCAGCCAGGCGCTTGTCCACCGCACCGACAAGCGCGGCGCGATCCGCAGGCAGCGTCTTGGTGAGCGTGAGCGCCAGTTCATAGCCACGCATGCGCATGCGGCCTGCCTCGTTCACGGCCGCCGCACCACCGACCAGTTGCCAGGTGACCCACATGGTCAAGGCAATGGAGGCCATGGCCACGGCAAAGAAAGTGCCGCCAATGGCGATCAGCTTGGACGACAGCGACATGCTGGCCATGCGCCGCCCCAGGTAGCTGGATGGCATGTCAACTTCGTCGAACACCGCGCTCGCGGTATCGGCCGAAACGTCCTCTTGCGATTGCGTCACTCACACCCCTCAAAGAGACAGGCGCCCACGATACGGGCGCCACGGCCGCATTGTCCAGCCGGACGGAGGGTCTGTGCAACACAGGCGTGGGGCATCAACCACCGGTCTGCGACATGAATCGCACGATCTGCTGAGGGCGTTCGTTGAACTCGTGCCGCTCCGGCTTGGCGGCAATGCCTGCAAGGATGGCCCGGGTCAGTTCAGCATCATCGGCGCCGGCGCGCAGCATCTGGCCCAGTGGAACCCGGTCGTTTTGCCCCAGACAGAGGTACAAGGTGCCGTCGACGCCCAGGCGCACTCGGTTGCATGAAGCGCAAAAATGCCGGGACATGGGGGTGATGACACCCAGGCTCATGCCGCCATCGGCCGTACACCAATAACGCGCCGGCCCGGCACCCTGCCCCAGCACCTGAGGCAACAGGCCATGCTCAAACGCCAGTTGCTCGCCCAGAACGGAGAGATCCACACCTTTGCTGGCCCGCCCGGTATCCCCCACCGGCATGGGCTCGATCAGGCGCAACACGAAGCCTTGCTCGATGGCAAAAGCCACCATGCGCCGCACTTCGTCCAGGTTCACATCGGCCTGCACCACCATGTTGAGTTTGATGGGATCGAAGCCCGCCGCACGCGCTTCACGCAAACCATCGAGCACATCCGACAGGCAATCGCGCCCGGTGATGCGCGCGAAGCAATCACGGTCCAGGGAATCCAGACTGATGTTGAGGCGCTGCACACCGGCTTCGCGCAAGGGCCGTGCGAGGCGAGCCAGTTGCGTGCCATTGCTCGACACGGAGAGGTCCCTCAAGCCGGGCAGCGCGGTCAAGCCACGAGCCAGGTCGGCCACGCCCCTGCGCAGCAAGGGCTCCCCTCCAGTCAAACGCACCTTGCTCACACCCAGCGCCACAAACAGCCCCACCAGACGAATCATTTCATCGTGGTGCAGCCAGTGCGCGGGCTCCTCAAAACCCTTGAAGCCCTTGGGCATGCAGTAGGTACATCGCAAGTCACATCGGTCGGTCACCGAGACGCGGAGGTAATCGATGCGACGCTGGAAGGAATCAATCAGGCGGGAGCTCATGTTGCACAGCCTCATCGCCCAGGGAAATCGGGCAATTTGCCTGGACTGTAGCCAGACCAGGGTGGCTTGCCTATCGATCAGAAGGATTAGTACCTTGTGAACCCGCAGCGACGTCGCCTTCGTGATATCAATATGGCATGCGCCCCCCCATCCAACCCGTCGCACCCAGCATCGGTGACCCGATCGAATTGCTGCTGGCCTGCCATGACAAGGTCAGACGCTTCGCCGGGCTGACACTGCGCCTGCGAGATCACCTGGCGGCCAAGGGACCCGACAAATCTGCCCAGGAGGCTGCGCAATCCATCCTGCGCCATTTCACTCTCGCAGCGCCGCTGCACCACGACGACGAAGAGCTTGACCTGTTTCCCGCATTGCGACAACTGGCCGTTGGCGCACTGGACCAGGAGATGGGCCAACTGGAGGCCGAGCACGCCGAGCTCGCCGCACTGTGGCAGAGCCTGCAAGCCTGGCTGCAAGCCCCGGTAGCCGGGCAGCCACACGCGGCACCCGACACCTTGACTGCATTTGCCCAACGCTATCCGGCTCACGCACAGCGCGAAGAGGCGTTGGTCTACCCCTATGCCACGCGCCTGACACCCGAGCAAATCAGCCAGATCACGTCCGCGATGGTGGCACGCCGCACGGCGCCGTGAACACAGGCCGCGCAGACTATCAGCCTCAGGCCTTGGCCGACCTCGCCTTGCGAGACCACCACAGCACCAGGGCCCCACTCAAGGTCAGGAGCACGGCAGAGGGCTCCGGGACGGCGGTCGGGCCAGCAGACATGCCCATGATCGAAGCCTGCGGCAAGGCGGGCGCCGAGACGGCAATCAGACGCCCACCCCCCGTACCAAAAGCGTAGCTCTGGCCGCCGAGGTACTCGTTGCCCGCCGCGCTGGCGTCATAGTAGATGTTGAAGGGGCTGTTGATGGAGGCCAGTTGCGACAGCCCACCTTCAAGCTGGAAACGGCCCACATACAGGGCTCCACCACTGACACTGTTGCCATCGGTCAGCACATACTGGCCACCGGCCCCCAGAACGAGCTCGGACCAGGCAAAGTTGTTCAGGTAGGCACCGCGCGTCGCCCCCAGGTCTGCGCCCGCCAGCGAAAGCTGGTGCGTACCACGGCCGAGCAGGCGAAGAGATGCTTCATCTGTGTGCCACGCGCCGGACTGCAGGCTGCCATTGAGGAAATTGCCCGACACGGTGAAGCTGTCCGCGCCGGCAGTCACCCAACCCGAGGCCCCGACCACGAAGTCCTTGAAGGTGTGCGTCGCACCTTCGCCGCCGTAGTGCCCTTGCAGCATCAACCTGTTGCTGACCTTGACCACGCCGCCTTGCGCCAGCACTTCACCATTGCCCCCCACGGTCACGCGTGTGGCATTCAGGGAACCACCTTGCAAAACCGCCAACTGGCCGCCTTGCACGGACACGGTGTTCACGACCATGCTGCCGCTGTTCGACACCTGGCCAGCCGTTTGCTGCAGACTGCCCGAGCCTTGAACCACCCCGTTGTTCACGAACGTTCCGGCCACGGCGATCTTGCCCTGGTTGACCAAGGCGCCATCGTTTTGCAGCATGCCAGCGGCAGCCACGTCGACCAGCCCCTTGTTGTTCAGGTTGGCGCCGCCAAAGTTGATCGCCTGGCCAGTGGACACGCGCAAGGTGCCAGCGTTGTTCATCGTGGCGCCATTGGTCAGGATTTCGCTGACGTCCAGCACCCCGGTGTTGTTCACGGTACCCGTGTTATGCAAGCCCACGCTGTGGAGCGTGCCTTTGACGTCGAGCACACCGCCCGCATAGTTGTAGAGGTCGCCATCATTGGCCTGGGTGTGGCCCGCGATCACCTTCAGGTTCGCATAGTTGCGCAACACGCTGCCGTACTCAAGCTTGACCACACCGGACTTGGCCTCGCCAAAGGCGAAATCGCGGTAAAGCGCCACGCGCCCCAGCGCACTGCTGTTGACGAAGGTGCCGCCGGTGAAATCGTAGTTGCTGCCCTGCGCGAGGGTAAACAGGCTGTCCGCTGTGGTGATGGTGCCACGGTTGATCAGCGTGCTCCCACTGAGGTTGTTGAAGCCATCACCCGCCTTGATCTGTCCACCCGCGTCATTGATGATCGTGCCGGTATTGACCACGCCCGAGGTGCTCAAGGTGGCGCCTGCACGGTTGCGCAAGGTGCCCTTGTTGTTGATGCTCCCGTTCACCTGGGCCTGAAAGTCCCCGCGGTTGTCCAGCGTGGCCCCCACGTTGTTGAGGAGGTTGGCGGAAACAAGCTTGAAGCTGCCGGTGTTGATGAGGGTGCCGCTGTTGTTGAACGGCGCAAAAAGCCCTTCAAACGAACCGCTGTTGGTGAACCTGGCACCGGCCATGTTGTTCACCACCGCATCGGCCTTGATCTGCCCGCTGTTGGTCAACACGCCGAGGTTGTCCAGGGACACAGAGGCGTTGGCCCCCATGATGTGCAGCGCCCCTGTATTGGAAAACGACTTGTTGTTCACGACGCGGCCGTAGGCGTCAAAACCATAGGCATTGCTGAAGTAGCTCGCGTTGTTGGTCAGCGCCCCCTGGCTGCTGAGCCCGCCTTTGCCGACGCGCACGAACGTGCCCTGGATCACCCACTCGTCGCCTGCGGGAGGCGAGTTGTCCAGTGTGCACGAGTAACAGGGGGGCAGGTAGACGACGGCAGCCTGGGCAGACACGTGCAGAGACATGCCCAGGCCCATGGCCGACATCAGGCCAAGGGAGGCATACAAACGTGAGGCGCGGTTGAGCGCGAAAGCAGCAGAAGGTTTCATGGAATTTCCCAGAGTGAATGCTTGTGTTGTCGAGATGACGTCCGGCAACCCCAACCAACCTGTACATACTCGGTCAGTCGCGCCACGTCTGTGTACCAGGGATTCTTGCAAGCCAGATTCTGGCGTCCATCCCTAAGGACACACAGCTTACCGATGTCGGGACCCCACACTCCATTGACCTTGGTCAACGGCAAACACCCCGTCCCGGCCTGGGGGTAAACCAAGGATGGCCAAACGACAAACCTGTCGTCGGCGATTTCTTTTGATCTGGATCACATGCTAGATCCGCCACTTCACCATCGCAATTCGCCGCATCTGAACCTCACCCTACCCAGATCAGGGTCTGTTTTCTTGATCTCTCTACAGTCGCGTTCATGGCTGGCTCTTCCGGTTACCCCTGAGAAGAGACCAGTCACAGCTGCCACAAACCAAGCAGGTTCAGGTTCGTGGCGTTGTCAGACAAATGTGTTTGCAGGAGATATGCGATGTCTAAATACCTGAAGGGCTGGCTGATGCCGGCATTGGCTGCGCTGATGATGTACATGGTGGCGCAAGGCGGTTGGTACATGTGGGCGCCCTGGGCGTTCGTGTTGACGGTGTTTCTGTCGGCCGACATCTTTCTGCCGCATGACCTGTCCGAGCCGCCCAAGTTCCAGAACGCGTTCCTGCTGAACCTGCCGCTCTACACCATCCTGCCCATGCTGGCCTTGTTGAACTTCATGGTGCTGTGGATGGTCGGCTCCGGCGACATGCTGGGCTTTGGTGCCTGGGTGCAGCAACACCTCCATGTTGACTTGTTTGCCGCACGTGAACGCACCAACCACTGGGGCATGTGGGCAGGTTGCATCCTGGGTGTCGGCCTGATGAACGCCGTGGGGGGCACCGTGGCCGGCCACGAGCTGACGCACCGCACAGGCAAGCCCTTCGACCTGTTCATGGGTCGCTGGATGCTGGCCTTCACCTGCGACACCTCGTTTGCCATCGAGCACGTCTATGGCCACCACGTTCGCGTGGCGACGCCTGATGATCCGGCCACGGCACGTCGCGGCGAGAGCTTCTACACCTTCACGGTGCGCTCGACCATCCAGAGCTATGTGCACGCCTATCAGATTGAAAAGGCTCGTCTGGCCAAGCTGGGCAAGTCGGTCTGGAACCCGTTCGCCAGCCCCTTCCTGCGCGGTAATCTGGAAAACCTGTTCATGTTCGTGGCGGCCTACCTGATCGCCGGTCTGCCTGGTCTGGGCTTCTGGGCATTGCTGGCCTTCGTGGGCAAGCAGTATCTGGAAATCACCAACTACTTCGAGCACTACGGCCTGGTTCGCGTGCCCGGTGAACCTGTGCAACCCCGCCACTCGTGGAACTCCAACCACTGGGGCAGCACCAACGTGCTGTGGAGCCTGGCCCGCCACTCGCACCACCATGCCGAAGGTGAAGCGCCCTACTGGACCCTGCACGCCTACCCCAATGCCCCCATGCTGCCCAACGGCTACCTGGGCATGCTGCTGATTGCACTGGTGCCGCCCCTGTTCAAGAAGTTCATGACGCCCGCTCTGAACGAATGGGACGAAAAGCACGCCTCGCCTGCCGAGCGCAAGCTGGCCCAGCAGGCCAGCCGTGAATCGGGCATGGCCGGTTTGAAGATCATCAATGCCAAGCTGGCTTGATGCGCGCAGACTGCAATGACCGTAACCGTGCGCTGACTTGATCGGCGCACACACCGACCGCAGGCCTCCAAGGCTTGCGGTCTTTGTTCTGACAGGAACCCCATCGTGCCCCCCAGCCTGTTTAGCCGTCTGTTTGGCAGCGGCCCCTCCGAATTCAAGCTGCAAATCAACACGCCTGATTTGACCGTGACCGCGCAGGCGAAGGAAAGCCTGCTCCTGGCCGCCTTGAACCAGGGCATCGCCTTCCCGTACAACTGCCGTGTGGGTGGTTGCGGCGAATGCAAATGCCGACTGGTGTCGGGGAAGGTCAAGGAGTTGACGGACAAGAGCTACCTTCTGTCGGCCGAGGAACTCAAGGACAACTACATCCTCGCCTGCCAGAGCCTGCCCAAGTCTGACGTGGTGATTGAAGTGACGCTTCGCGAGGGTGCAGTCAGCCACCCGATGGTGGAGACCTCGGCCCGCATCGCCGAACTCCAACCGTTGACGCACGACATCCTGCATGTGCGCATGCAGACCGAGCAGCCGCTGGCCTACACGGCCGGGCAATACGCCGAACTGGTGGTGCCGGATGAAGCGGGCACCGCCGCCGGCAAGGGGCGCAGCTATTCGTTTGCGACCGCACACGATGCGACGCGCCCCAACACGGTGGATTTCTTCATCCGCAAGGTGCCAGGTGGCGCCTTCACCGAATGGCTGTTCGCCAAGGCGGCTGTGGGCCAATGGCTGACACTGCGCGGCCCCTACGGCGACTTCTGCTTGCGCCCCAGTGCCAACCCCATCGTGTGCATCGCCGGTGGCAGCGGGCTGGCGCCGATCAAGGCACTGCTGGAACAGGCCATTCGCGACAAGCAGGCCAACCGTCCCTTGGTCATCCTGTTTGGCGCTCGCACCCAGCAGGATCTGTACGGTCTGGATGCCATCGATCAGATCCGCCGCAACTGGACCGGTCGCTTCGTGTTCGAACCCATCCTGTCGAACGAAGCAGATGGCTCGCTCTGGAAAGGGCGTCGCGGCTTGATCACGGATCACGTCACGGCCATCCTGGGCGAGCGTCTGCCGGATCACCACGCCTATATGTGTGGCCCGCCCCCGATGATCGACTCGTGCGTGGAGGTCTTCACGCAGGCAGGCATGCCCTCGACGCAGATCTTCTTCGACAAGTTCCTCGACAGCGGTCACGCTGCTCACCCCACGCCTTGAGCGTCAAAGACCTTCCAGGCCCGGCGGCAGTGATGGCGTGCCAGTCGCCACGGTGGCCTTCGTGACCACGGGCAAGGGCCAGTTGTCGCGTTGAGCGGACCACCCACCGCCCAGCGCCTTGTACAGCAGTACCGTGTAGAGCGCGCGTCTCGCTGCGCAGACCAGCCGCCACCCAGTGCCTTGTACAGCAGTACCGTGTAGAGCGCGCGAGACACATCCACCTGGATGGCCTCGTCCTCGCGCTGCAAGGCCGTGGCTTCAGCCTCCAGGGCGGGCTGCAGCAGTTCGGTGCCGGACACAAACAAGGCCTGTTTGTGCTCTGCCACCCTGCGGGCCAGACGCGCCGAACTGCTGAGCTTGTCGTAGCGCGCGTCAAAGGCCTTTTTGGCGGTGAAGGCGTTTTCAACGTCCTCCAGAGCGGTCAGCACGGCCTGCTCATACTGCGCCGCCACACCTTCCAGTTGTGCCTGGTTGGCCGCGATGTTGGCGCGGATGCGGCCACCTTCCAGCAAGGGCAGGCGCATGCCAATGCCCAGAGACTGCACGCTGAAATTGTTGCCCTCCATCGCATCAGGGTGCATGCGGCCAGCCATGCCGCCAAAACCAATGTAGAACTTGGGGAACAACTCGGCCTTGGCCGAGCCCAGCTTGGCTACCTGCGAGCGCACCTTGCGAGCTGCCCCGCGCACATCAGGGCGGCGCTCCAGCACATCACTGGGCATCACCTCCGGCAAGGCCGTGGGCAGGTGGAAACTGGCCGGTTGCGGTGGCAGCGAGGTGAGTGTCTCGGGTGCGCGGCCCATCAACACCGCAATGCGCCGGATGTGGCTCTGCAGCAAAGCCTTGAGAGGCTCGATCTGCGACTCGGTGTAGTCCACCTGCAGGCCAGCGCGATCCACCTCGGAGGCCGTCGTCTGCCCGGCCTTGAATCGACCTTGCGCGTATTGGTGGAGGCGACGTGCGACAAGCACGCCCTGCTGCAGCAGGATGAGACGTCGCTCCGCGCCCCTGGCCTCGAAATAATGACTGGCAATGTCGGAGGCCACCAGCAACTGCGCGCCATGCTGCTGTTCCTGCGCACCGAGCATCAACTGGTGCACCATTTCGGCGTCGCTGTGCCGGGAGCCAAACACGTCCACCTCCCAGACGGCATTGAGCCCGAAGCCATGCGTGTTGCCCAGGGACATGGTGGGTTGTGTGTCCACCTGCGGCAGCGGAATGGGCAGATTGACCGGCAGGTTGAGCTGGTTCTGAATCGGGACCGGCGTGTTCTGACGCGTGCGCCCTGCCCCGGCGGTCGCCTCGACGGTCGGGTAGTAGGTGGACTCGGCCACCCCCAGGTAGGCTCGCGCCTCCTTGACCCGAGCCAGCGCGACCCGCACGTCGGTGTTTCGCTTCAGGCCTTCATCGATATAGCCCGTCAGAACGGGGTCATCCAGTGTTTGCCACCAGTTGGCCAGATCGGCCATCGGGCTGCCCGGCGCGCGCGGTGACGCGGCATCCATCTGCATCGGCAAGCTGGTCTGCAGCTCCGGCATGTCCACGTTGACGGTCGTGCAGGCAGACAAAGTGGCGAACGCCACAGCCGAAGCCAACAGGCGAAGCGGGAAGAAGTCAGAAGGTGTACGCACAAGAAACTCCATGAGCCGAACACACCGGCACGCTCAGCCCTGACGGGCCAGCATGGCCCGAAAGCGCAGCAATGCCATGACCAGAAACGCACCGCCGATGCCCGCGACCGCCAGCATCTGAGGCCAGACGATGTCCACCCCGGCGGCGCGGTACAAAATGCCCTGCGCAAGCCGCACGTAATGGGTCGATGGGGACAGCAGCATCACGTTCTGCAACCACATGGGCATGCTTTCACTCGGCGTGCCCGAGCCCGACAGCAAGTACATGATCACGAACACGGGTACCGAAAGCAGCCCGAACTGCGGCATGGACGAGGCCACGGTGGCCAGCAGGATGCCCAGCGCCGTCAACGAGAACAGATACAGACCAGTCCCCGCCAGGAAGAGCATCAGCGAGCCGCCCACCGGCACTTTCAGCAAGCCCTGCACGATCAGCAGCACGGACAGGCCCACCGCCAACAGGATCAGGACGCCGTTGGCCACGATCTTGGCTACCGCGATTTCACTGGGCCGCACGGGCATCACCAGCAAATGCTCGATGGTGCCGCGTTCACGCTCGCGGATCACGGCAGCCCCCACGAGCACCACCGACAGCACCGTGACGTTGTTGATGACCTGCATGATCGAGGTGAACCAGCTGGTCGTGCTGTTGGGGTTGAACATCACGTGCACCACAGAGCGGGTGGGCAGCATGGAATCGAAGTTCTTGACGCGCAGGTAGTCCAGCGTCTCGCGCAGGATGATCTCGCTCACATAGGCCATACCCAGGCCGCCTTGCGCCATGGCCGTGGCATCTACCGCCACCTGTACGCTGGGTGAGCGCATGCCTTGCACATCGGCCTCGAAATGCTCGGGGATGTAGAGCACGAACATCATGCGGCCCTCGTCCATCGCCACCTGTGCCTCTTCGGCGCTCATCTCCACCGGTGGCTTGAACATGGGCGGGCGCAGGGCGTCACGCAGGCGCATCGACAAACCGGTTCGATCAGCGTCCACGATGCCGATGTCAACGTTGCTCACGTCGCTCTTGGCGCCGGTGGCCACCACATACACCGCCACGGTGAAGGACACCAGGATGGCCCCCATCATGGTCCGGTCACGCAGGGCGCAACGCAATTCCTTGATGCTCAGATGCAGCACATTGATCAACCAGATCATGGTTCAGGCCTCCTGCTTGCTGACGAACAACCTGGCCAGCATCAGGTAGGCCACGGCGAAGGCCATCATGGCCACACACGCTGGGCCGAGTTGCGCCCACTGCAGCCCCCAGCCCTTGGTCATCACGCCCAGGCTGACGCGCTGGAACCACGATGCCGGGAAACCCACGGCGATCAGGTAGTTGCCACCCACCAGCGTCGAGATGGGTGTGAGCAGCCCGGCAAAGTTGGTGGTCAGCACCACGCACAAGATGGCGGTGAGAAACTGCGCGGCCACCTGCGTTTGCACAAAAGCCGAGATCAGCAGGCCCAGGCCGGTGAT